>JAAZOE010000160.1 GCA_012797915.1 Candidatus Zixiibacteriota bacterium
AACTACTTCATGAGCACCATCTTCTTGGTGATGCTCTGCATGCCGTTGACCGTCAGGCGATAGAGGTAAATGCCCGAGGCCACGGGCTGGCCGTTCAGGTCCCTGCCGTCCCAGGTTACACCGAACTCACCAGCCTCATGCGGCCCATAGGCCAGCGTCCGGATCTTTTCGCCGAGGACGTTGAAGACCACCAGCTGAACCTCGCCCGGTTCGGTGAGGCTGTAGTAAATGGTCGTTGTCGGATTGAACGGGTTCGGGAAGTTCTGGCTCAGGGTGTATTTCTCGGGCAGAGTCAAGCCCGGATCATCGCCCATCGCCACGCCGCCGTCGTTCGAACTGGCCGTCGCCGACACGCAGTAGTTGTCGAAGTCGACGTTGGAGTTGTTGTACCCCACGCCGATCAGACCGCTCTTGACCGCCGAGAAGGTGTACGACTTGACGGTCGTCGTCCCGACCTTGACCGTCACCTGACCGGTCGAATAGGCCAGGACGGTCACCGCATACCAGGTGGCCGAGCTGAACGAATAGCTGGCGTAGGCGCGGGTGTAATTGTAACCGTTGACCCGCTCGCAGATGTTGACCCGGTTGCTGACATCATCGAACTCAACGTAGCGGTAGTTGGTGGAACTGGCATAGCCGAAAATGATTCGGGCCTTCCGCTGCGTCCGGCCGGTGTTCATCCGGACATTGGAGGTGATCGTCGCCGTGGAGAATGTCCCGAACGGCGAGGTCAACCGGGCATTGGAGGTCGTCGAATTACCCTTCAGGTAGTAACTCGAGGCGCTCCAAGTGCCCGAGGCGTTGCCCCAGCCGGTGTAGTTGCCGTCGGCAAAATCATCGCAATACTGCGACACGGCGTTGGCGGTGATGTACCCGGTCTTGGTCTCGCTGTCGGAACCATAGGCATTGGTCGCCGTCAGCGTGACCGTATAAGTCCCGGCCGTCGTATAGGTATGCGACGGATTCTGCGAGGTTGATGTTCCACCGTCGCCGAAATCCCAGCTCCAGCTGGTCGGATTGTTGGTCGAGGCGTCCGTGAAGACCACCGTCAACGGGATATTTCCTGAGGTCGGGGTACCCGAGAAGGCGGCCACCGGCGGGTCGGTCGGCTGCGTCGTGACGGTAATGTATCCCGTCTTGGTTTCGCTGTCGGAACCGTAGGCGTTGGTCGCCGTCAATACGACCGTGTACGTCCCGGCCGTAGTATACGTGTGGGACGGATTCTGTGCGGTCGAGGTGCCGCCGTCGCCGAAGGTCCAGGCCCAGCTGGTCGGATTGTTGGTCGAGGCGTCGGTGAAAACCACCGTCAACGGCGCATATCCGGAAGTCGGGGTCCCGGAGAACGCAGCCACCGGCGGATTGGTCGGCGTGGACAGCGACAGGGCCGCTTCCGCATCCACCAGGCCGTAGCCGTAGTAGTTATCACGGCCGGCTGTCCCCAAATCCTCGGCCGTATTCTGCAGAATAGCCCGCACCGAGTCGGGACCGATGTCGCCGTACTTGGCGATAATCAACGCGGCCACGCCGGCCACGTGCGGACAAGCCATCGAGGTGCCTTCGTAGAAGTAGTAACCGAAGGTCCCGTAGTTGGTGCCGTCGTGCGTCTGCTGCAACACGCCGTCGACATATCCGTCGCCGTTCTGGTCGACCGTGACGTCGCCGCCGGGGGCGCAGATGTCGATGGTCGAGCCATAACTGGTGTACGACGTGTAAGTCTTGTCGTAGCGGACGGCGGACACGGAAATGCACTGCGTGTAGGCGGCCGGATATTGCGGGGTGGAGGTGCCGGCGTTGCCCGCCGCGCAAACGATGGTCACGCCCGCATTGTAGGCGGCGGCGACCGCGCTGGAAACGGCCGACGAGTTGTACGTGCCGCCGAGACTCATGTTGATAACGTCGGCCCCGTTGTTCATCGCGAAAGTGATACCGCTGGCGATGTCGTCATAGCTGCCGCTGCCGTCGGCCGCCAATACCTTGACCGGCATGATGCTGCAGTTATAGGCGATTCCGGCCACGCCGAGACTGTTGTTGGTGGTTTGGGCGATCGTGCCGGTCACGTGGGTGCCGTGAGCGCAGTCGTCGTTCGGATGAGTGTCGTTGTTGACATAGTCGTACCCGGCGACGAAATTCGTGCCGGCCAGATCCGGCGCCTGCGTGAAGGCGCCATAGGTCTCGTAGGCTACACCGCAGTCGATGACGGCCACGATCACGCCCGAACCGGACGACTGATCCCAGGCGGCCGGCATGCCGATCAGCGGGAAATGCCACTGGTAGGAGTAGTAGGGATCATTCGGCGTCATGAAGGCGTGAGCGATATAGTTCGGCTCGGCCCATTCGACGTCGGGGCGGGCGCGCAAAGCCTTGACCACCTCATCCACAGTCTGGTCGCCCGGGATGGCGAGTCGATGATAGCCGATGGTTTCATTGGTTCGGATGACGGAAGCGCCGAGATCGCTGATGGCCGAGCTGATCTTGGCGTAACCGATCGTGGGCGAAAACTTGACGAGCACTTCGCCGGGAACATACTCTTCGGCCGGCGCGCTCAGGGCGGGCTGACCGACATAGAAATTTTCGGCAAAGGCGATGGGGGCGAACAACCCCAAGAGCAGAATCGCTGTTAGAAAGACTTTCATGGAACTACCCTTTCTTCTTACGTGAGGTTGGTTGAACGAAATGGGTAATACACACTGATTCAGGCCCTCGTTGTTGGAACGGTACTCCTTCCTCCATGTTTAACGGTTCACGACAGCAGACAATACTCGCTCGATTCTCATACGATTGTTATATAAATTTTTTGACCGGTAGCGCAGCCCTGCATCCGCGCGCTGCATCCCAATCCCCTCCTTCCTCCCCGAAATCCCCGCCCAACGGATTTCGTGTCCTGTCGGGGCACTCGCTGATTTATGGTATGGCACAACCCGTTTCGTGTCAAACGAAAATTGGGCTCTGTTACAATTCTCCTGGCCCCGCCAATCCCTTATGACGCCCCGCAACCGTAGTACCCCGCTCCCGTATCGGCTGGTGCGCGATATCCACAACTTAATGTATTGTAATGAGTTATATGGAACACCCGGCCAATTTCTCGCGCCCCGACCGGGGTTTCGTAACACCCCGAGGTCGGGCATCTAAGGAAAGGGCCGGCCATGACGACATACAGAGAAAAGCCATTTTCCGTCCGCGGAGGATACATGTCTCTTCTTATGGAAGTTATCGAATGGGTCGACCCGACCGGCGATGAGATGATTCACCGGATTCCCCAGGAAGGTTCGGCCGATTTCAAGCTGGGCGCCCAGTTGATTGTCCGCGACAGCCAGATAGCCATCTTTTTCAAAGATGGTCATGCCGCCGATTCCTTTACCACCGGGCGGCATACCCTGTCGACTCTCAACGTCCCGATCCTGACCCGTCTGCTGGCATTTCCGTACGGATTTACCTCACCGTTCCGGGCCGAGGCCTATTTCATCAACCTGAAAGTATTCACCAATCTGAAATGGGGCACCAAACACCCGGTGACATTCAGAGACCACAAACTCGGCCTGATCCGTCTCCGCGGCCACGGGGCTTTCACCGTCAAGATCGAGCAGCCGGTGCTGTTTCTCAATTCTATCGTCGGCCGCCAGGCCCGGTATACGACCGATGAAATCCAGGACTACCTCCGCGATGTCATCATCGCCCGGCTCAACGACCTGCTGGGAGAAAAGCTGAACACCATACTCGATCTGCCGGCCCTCTATACCGAGCTGGCCGCCGAATTCAAGTCGATCGTCACGACCGAATTCACCAAATACGGCCTGCAACTGGTCGATTTCTATATCGCCTCGATTACCCCCCCCGATGACGTCTCGCAGATGATCGATCAGCGTTCCGGTATGGAAGCGGTCGGGGACTTGGACAAATTCCTGCGTTTCCAGATGGCCCGCGGCCTCGGTTCCGCCGGGGGGCCCGCCACGGCGGGGGCCGGGATCGGGATGGGCGCGGGAGTCGGCCTGATGGTTCCGGGATTGATGTCCAAGGTGTTCTCGCCCGATCAGAAGGAGCTGAGTCGGGAGGCGGTGGCGACCGTCACCTGTCCGGCCTGCCAGGCCCAGACTCCGGAACAATCCCGGTTCTGCTACCGTTGCGGTCATGCCATGGTCACTCAGAATCTCTGCCCGGTGTGCCGTCATGACTTGCCCAGTGAAGCGGTTTTCTGCTTGAACTGCGGCCACAAGCTTGGCGCCAAGGCGATCTGCCCGCATTGTTCGGCCGAACTGATTGCCGGCTCCCGGTACTGCGGCCGGTGCGGCAAACAGGTATCCGATGGCGGATCCGCGCAAGCCTAATGGCGGGTTTGCCATCGCGGTAACCTGTCCGGGATGCGGCGGCGAACTGACGCTCCAGCGAAACTTCTTCTCCCTGACCTGCGACCATTGCGGGTCGGTCCTGCGGATCATCATGCCGGATACGCCGCCGGTGTTCATCATCAAAAACCGCAAGACGGACCACGAAGTCCGTTTTGCCATCGACCGATACCTCAAGGAAAACGGCCTGCCGCTGGCCCGTTCCGGGTACTCGGTGCATCGCCTCTACGTTCCCTACTGGAAAGTTGAGGCTATCCGGGTTAAAATCGATCGCGCGCTTCCGCCGGTCGCCGGCGACGATGCCGTGACGGCGGATGGCGAAGAATCCGGGTACCTGGGATTGTCGATGGCTTTCGCTTCGGCCCACGCCCCGTCCAACGACCCGGGCTCCCCCCGGCAGGTCACGGTCTCACCGTATGCGGTCACCCGGTCGGCGGCCGGAGAGAGCGATATCCTGCCGTTTTCCATCGGTCTCCGGACTGAGTACGTGACGATGATGCCGTTTTCTTCGGAGGCATGGGACGACCAGGCCCGGTTTCTGCCGGCGACCACATCCTGGCCCGAAGTCTGCGTCGGTTTGTCCCGGACGGCCGCGAAAAAGGCGCTGCTGGAGATCGGGGGGTGTGGGAGGACCGAAAAATGGGAACTCTTTCATCCCGTCGGCAGCCTCATCTATTTCCCCTACTTGGAGGCCGTGGTCGATTGCGGGGGGGGACGGAAGTATTTCCTTCTCGACGGCCTCACCGGGCGGGTCATCCATACCGGGGAGGCGTCGGGGCAAACCGAAGACCGCGTCCCGACCGATACCGCTCCGCCGGCAGGGGGACAACTAACGGTTGTATTCCATCGCTGCCCCAACTGCGGCGTCGACCTCCCGGCCACCCGGTCGGCCGTCTACCGATGCCACAACTGCGACCGGATCGTGTCGCTAGAAACCAACCGCATAGTCGGGGGCGCCGTCGATACGGTCGCGGCGGCGGACCACGCTTCCGACTGTCTGCTCCCGTTTTGGGTGCTTACGGCCGCACCCGAGGCCGTTCGGGCGCTGATGTCGCTTCCTGCCGGGATTCCCGTGAGCGACCGCCTCGTTGTCCCGGCTTTTACCATCGACAACTTCGAAACCATGCGGCGGTTATGCCGACGCATGACCACCGCCCTGCCACGCCTGCGGGCCGGTTCTTCGGAAGGCATCCGCCGTCGTCCCGCGCCGGTGACCGTCTCCCTGTCGGATGCCATGACCCTGGCCGCAATCGTGCTCTATGCCGCCCTCGTTTCCGCCCGACCGGGGGTCGATCGGAAATCGATCAGCCTCCGACCGGACGCGGCCGGTTTGCTGTATGCCCCGTTCCATCGCGACAACTATTTCCTGATCGACTCGGCGTTGAACGCGATCACATTCGAGGAAAAAGCCATGGCCGGGGAGGCCCTGACGGAGACCGCCTGAAGGCGGTTGGGTCGGCGTGGTCCGGCGGTCGATTCGGCAGTTGTGGAGAACGGTTCAGAAACCGTTTTCGACGAGGATTCGTTCGGCGTCTTCCCGGGTGCGGACCATTTTGCTGATCTTGGTGGTGCCGCCGATGAGGCAGATTTTCTTCAATTGCGCTTTCGTGATCGGATTATCGATGATGAAGACCGACAAGACCATGCCGTTTTCCCGGCACCACCGATGATGTTCGCCGACGACCCGGATCATTTCAGGATATGATGACTTCCAATTCGTGAGATTGGCCAACCTGGCCCAGCGTTGCCCGATCAAAGGCGCGGCGGCCTTGACGAATTCGTCAAAGTATGCCTCGGCCGTCTCCTTCTTCCATGTTCCGTAGATCTTCGAATAGGCGATCTTGCGGTCGAGGTCCAAGTCGATCGTAAAATGCATGCTAAAGGTCATGACTGTCCTTCATCGCCATTTCTCCTGCCGGTCGTACGGCGTCCCTGCGTGCCTTCCTGTTCCGCTCGAGCCGGTCCGTCCCGCTGACGCCGTCGGCTGCCGGAGTACCACCGCACAGAGGAGTTGCCTTCAATATAGACGATGACCCGGCGAAAGCAACAATATATTTTGCGCCCGCGAACCGTGAACCGGGGATCCCCCGTCGGCCTTCTTTGGCCGCAGATTCATCGGGAAGGAAGAAACGGGGAAACCACCATGGTTCCCCGTTTCTTCGTCGTGGCTTGTCTTGGGCTGGGGATCTTCCTATTCCGTCAAGCGGGAATCATCGTCAGGACGCGGGATCGACCCGCCAAAGGATGCCGCGCCGGT
>JAAZOE010000161.1 GCA_012797915.1 Candidatus Zixiibacteriota bacterium
AGCCTGTCCAGCAGATCCCGCCGGGAGTTGCCCTGGGCCAGCAGGCGGCGCGCCTCGCGATAGATGGCCCGTCGATTGTCGCGCCGCGATTGCTCCTTAAGCGCATCCGGTTCCGGCGTCAGACAGCGGGATACGGCCGCGGTCGGAGCGGTCGGGGGTGCCGAGGCCAGCGATAGAAACACGGAGCCGTCGGCCGGGCGGAGCTTCACCGGGTGATTGGCCGCGGCGGATTGATGCGCCGCCGGTTCGGCGGCCGGCCGGGACGGCCTCGCCGGCTTCGTCGTCCGGCGTCTCATCAACAGGTAGAGCAGCGCAGCCACGACCAGATACCCGGCCAGGTTCAGACCGCTTTCGATCAACACCTCAGAAGAAAACTCCATTTTTCTCCCTTTCTTCGCTTCAGGCTGTCAGGTCCAAATGCTCGGTGGTTTCATCGGCATCCTGGGATGACTGCCGTTTCTTGTCTTTTGGATCGCGCCGTTCGCGTTCCTGCTGTTCCTGTTCTTTTCTGATGACGACCATATCGGTTTTCTCGCCGGCCTGGGCTTTCTCCATGTCCTGGACCGCCTTTTCCTTCAGCGCCGCGGCGGCCTGCCGCAGTTCCATCTCGCTGTGGGCTTTCTGGATTTGATTCATCCGTTCCGCCGCCTGCGTCTTCGCCAGATTATCCTGCAACACCACGGGACGCATCTCTCTCTCCCCGAACCGGCCCGACAAGTCCATCAGCTTAATCCAAACCGTTCCCGGACCATGCCGCGCAGTTTCAGAACGGCTTTGGTGTGAATCTGCGATACCCGCGACTCGGATATCTTCATCACCTCGCCGATTTCCTTCAGGGTCAGTTCTTCATAGTAATACAGGGCGATGACCAGCTTCTCCTGCTCGGTCAACCGGTCGATGGCCGAAACCAGAAACGCCTGCAGCTCGCTGCGTTCGAGTTTCTTCAGCGTGGTGTTGGCGTTTTCGTCCTCGACCGTCTCGATCCGGGGCACCTGACGGTTGTCTTCCTCGCGGAAGATCAATTCATCCAGCGACAACAGCGCCGTCTTGGACACATCCTCCAGCGAATACTGCAGATCCTCGACGGTGATGTTCAGCTGTTCGGCCAGTTCGGCATCCGACGGCGGCCGCCCTTCCATATTCTCGAATTCCAAGAGGGCGCGTTCGATTTCCCGGGCCCGGGCGCGGGTCGAGCGCGGCACCCAGTCCAGCGACCGCAGTTCATCGAGAATGGCCCCGCGGATCCGCGGGACGGCATAGGTTTCGAATTTGACGCCGCGGTCGGGATCGAAATTGTGGAAAGCCTCGATCAAACCGATGACGCCGGTGTTGATCAGATCGCACAATTCCACCGAACGGGGGAAGTTGATGGCCATGCGACCGGCGACGTTGCGCACCAAGGGCAGGTAGCGGTTGAGCAGCCGCTTGCGCATGTCGGGGTCCTGCTCCTTGAGATAGCGACTCCAATCCCGTTGAACGGACAGATCGCGGCGCGCCTTCTCTTCCCGCTTTTGGACTTCGGCTTCTTCCGAGACGGTCAGTCTCACCAGAGCCTTCGGTTGCCGTTTTTCCTTGACTGTGCTAATCATTTGTCTACTATTCCCTTATATCGGCCACGAGGGCGTTGATATTTATTGTCTCCCAGAGTATTTGATCCACCGTCACCCCGGCCGCCAGACGGGCGGCCAGCACAGCGAAAACGGCGGACAGGGGATGTTCGGGGGCGATTCGTCGCAGACTCGTCTGTCCGGCCACGGCCTCAACCATGACCCGGTCGTGCCCCATGCCCCCCAGAAAACCGGGGGTATGGCCAAGAAACTGGCCGGTGATGGCGTCGAATTTATCTTTGATATAGGCCAGTTGGTCCGACCGGTCTTCATGGTTGACCAAAAGCGCAATCGCCGGGCGGACCTTCTTGCCGGCCAACACCTTGTAGAGGGCATAGCTGTTGGACAGGGCGGTCAATTCCGGCGTGGTAACAAGGATAACCTCATCCACTGAAAGCAGGATCGAGGCGGTCTGAGGCAGGATACCGGTGGAGGTATCGAAAATGACGAAGTCGTAGGCTGATGCCTGGGCCCGAAGATGCTGCAGGAAAACCGTCAAGGTCTGAACATCGGGCAAAGTATGGCCGTCGGTTCCGGCCGACGCCAGTAGTTCCAGACGGTCGTTGATACGGGTCATGACCGGATGGCCTCCCCCCGCGAAATCGGTTCCCTGCCATCCGGCGGCAGGGACGACATTGGCCAACAGGTGGAGATTGCCGGCGTGGAAGTCGGCATCGACCAGCAGCACCCGGGAGGATGCGGAGAGGTAATCGGCAAGGTTGAAGGCGATGACCGATTTGCCCACCCCGCCTTTGCCGGAGGTCACGGCCAGGAAACGGGTCCGACGGGGACCCGGGACCGACCCGGCAAGATGATTCAGCCGGTTATTCATCACCTGCCCCCTCGCCGGCCCCGAGACACTCTTGGACCAACCGCCGGTAATTGGGATTGAACTGTATGGCGGAAGGGCCACGTCCGGTGCCCAGAATCGTCATTGGCAGACCGGAGTGGATCGAGAGGGCGAGAATTCCGCCCAGACGACAGGTTTGATCGGTCATGGTCGCCGCCAGTTCGGTCATTCCCAAGGCCCGGTACGCCCGGAGGGAGTCGAGCAGATCGCTG
>JAAZOE010000162.1 GCA_012797915.1 Candidatus Zixiibacteriota bacterium
GCCTACCTGCGTCTCGGCCGCTGGTTCTCCACCGCCCTGCGCGCCTCCGGCGGCATCAGCAACGGCGACACGCCCAAACGGTACTACCTCGGCGGCAATACCAACCGCATCGGCAGTATCCATGTCGACAATTCCGTCTACGACATCAACAACCTCTATTTCTCGCAGGTGGTCACCCCCCTGCGCGGATACGACTACTACGAACTGGAGGGAACGCGGTACGCCGTGACCAACCTCGAACTGCGCTTCCCGCTGATCGACTATTTCCTGATGCGCTATCCCCTGCGGATCGGCCTGAGCAGCGTGGTCGGCGCGCTGTTCATGGACCTGGGGGCCGTCTGGAGCGATGAGGCTCCCTTCAAAGGCGCCTCCGCCGAAGGCGGTTTCCATCTGGAGGGAATCAAATCCGGATTCGGCTTCGGGGCCCGGGCCAATCTCGGCTTTTTAGTGCTGCGGTACGATGTCGCCTGGCGGACCGATTACCGCACCGTCGCCCCCCACACCAAACATTATTTCTCGCTGGGGGCGGATTTCTAGGGATGGCCTGAGGAAGATGACAAATCCCCCACCAATAAAAAAGCCCGCCGAAACAGCGGGCTTTTTTCATCTGCCGATCGGCAGACTGAGTTTAGCAACGACGGCCTCTCTTCTTCATCGGCGCGGCTTTCCGCTTCGGCGCCGCTTTCTTGACGACCGCTTTCCGGCGGGCGCCCTTCTTCAGCGACATGGCCACCGCTTTGGAGCGGACGGAACTGAGGGTCCGTTTGAGACGCTTGGCGATCTCGGGGGTCGCCGTCGTCTTGAACATCGTCCGCAACATTTTCACTTCCGCCGCCGTCCAGGTCTTGGCCGCACCTTTATGCGGTTTGCGGACCGCCGCTTTCTTTTTCAAACCTTTTCTCACTCTGGGTTCCTCCACGAAAACTGATCGTCCTTCGCACCGAAGCGGCGATCATCGGTTAATGGTGTGTGAACTCCTATCAAACATGATCGACAAGTTAGGCGAAAATTTCATATTGTCAACACAAAAAAGATTGTTTGGCCTTCTTTTTTTCATCATGCATGCATGATGCATCCGGCCGCCGATTCGATCGCATGATGCGCCGCGACCCGCCGCGGTCAGGCATCCGCATCGGCGCGATGCGGGGCCAGATAGCGGCGCCAGGTTTCGGCCAGCTCCGCCAGCCGATCCTCCACCAGTCGATTGATGCTGCCGGATGGATAGGCCCCGTCTTTCCCCCGCGTCCCGGCGGTCACGCCGGTGAGAATCTCGATTCCCTCGTCGATGGTGGACACGGCATAGATGTGGAACTTCCCCGCCGCCACCGCGGCGACCACCTCATCCTTGAGCATGAGGTCGGGCCGGTTTTGTACCGGGATCAGCACGCCCTGATCGCCGGTGAGGTCGCCGATCATGCAGACGTCGAAGTATCCCTCGATCTTCTCGTTGCCCCCGCCGATCGGCTGAATTTCCCCCTTCTGATTGACCGACCCCGTGACGGCCAGCGCCTGATGGATCGGTTGGCCCGACAGCGCCGACAACAGGGCGTAGATTTCGGTCGAAGAGGCGCTGTCGCCGTCGATGCCGCCGTACGACTGCTCGAAACACAGCGAGGCGGAAAAAACCAGCGGCCGGTCGAGGCCGTACCGATGGCGCATGAACCCGGTCAGAATCAGCACCCCCTTGTCGAAGATCCGCCCGGACAGCGAGGCCTCCCGCTCGATGTTGATGACCCCGTCGCTGCCGGGTGAAACCGAGGCGGTGATACGCGACGGCCGGCCGAAGGCCAGCTCGCCCAAATCGTACACCGACAGCCCGTTGATCTGGCCCACCTTCCATCCGGACACGTCGATCAGATACAACTCCCGCTCGTACATCTCCTGAATCTTGGTCTCGGCCAGATCGACCCGCTGACGCTGCATCCGCACGACCTTCCGCACCATGTCCCCGTCGACCGTCGTCCGGCCGTTCTTCTGCGCCAGCCAGGCCGCCTCCGTGACCAGATCGGCGATGTACCCGAACCGGGTCGACAGGCGGTCCTTCCGCCCGGTCAGCTTCACCCCCTGCTCGGCGATGGCCGTCAGGGCCGACCGATCGAACGGCGGCAGCTTGTCCTCATCGACCACTTTTTTGACGAACCGGGCGTAATGCGTCACCGCCTGCCGGTCGTTGGCCATGACGCTGTCAAACTCCGCCTTGATCTTGAAAACCTTCTTAAACTCCTCGTCCAGATGATACAGCAGGTCGTAGATGCGGCTCTCGCCGATCAACACGACTTTCACCTTAAGCGGCAGCGTCTCCGGTTTCAATCCCCCGCCCGGCATGGTCATGGTGTCAACGTTGGTGATGGTCAGCCGCCCGGTGCGCAACGCCCGCTTGAGCGTCGGCCAGACGTACGGCTCCTGCAGCAAATCGGCCGCCTGCACCACCAGGTAGCCGCCGTTGGCCCGGATGAACGAGCCGCTGCGGATGCGGGTGAAATCGGACTGCCAGCCGGTCGCCGGATCGAACACCTTCTCGACCGATCCGAACAGGTTCTTGTAGGTGGGGAAATCCTCGATGATGACCGGCGGCGTTTTCTGCTCGGCGTTATCCACGATCAGGTTGACCGTGAACAGCGAAAACATCTCCCGCAACCGGCCGTGATCACCGTTGGACCCCTGTTCCCCCTGCCGGAAAAAATCCAGCAGATCGATCAGCACCTGGTTGAGTTCGGCCAGATACTGCTGCACCGGCGGGGAGGCGTATTTCTTCTTCAACGTTTCCACTTTGTCGTTGATCAGCGGCAGAACTGTCGAGGTGTCCAGCCGGTTGAGCTCATCCTCGAGGTTCTTGGCGATCTTGCGGCTCTGCTCGGAGGTCGCCTGCAGGTCCTTGAACAACACCTCGTATTCCGCCTGCAGCCGCTCCAGCTCCTCGGCCGGAAACTGGCCCTCCTCGACCGCCTTCTCCAGCTCGGCCAGGCCGTGCGCCTCTCCCTTGATCAGCGGCTGCAGATCGGGGCGGACCGCCTGACCAATCTGGACCTGCACCAGCACGAATCCCTTCTCCTTGATCTTCTTCTCGAATTCGCGGAACAGGTCGTGCTGACGGGTCTCGAACTCCTTGATAATCCGCCCGCGGTCCTCCCGGTAGGTCTCGCCGGCGAAAATCTTGGGGACGATCGTGACCAGCGAATCAATTAGATAGGCCACCGCTTTCTTGAACTTCCGCCCCTCCCCGGCCGGCAGATACAAAGCCATCGGGTTTTCGGCCATCTTGAAGTTGTTGACGTAGCAGATATCCGACAACGGCCGCTTGACCCGCGCCGCCACCGATTCCAGAAGCGTCTTGACCGCCGTCAACCGGCCGCTGCCCGGCTGGCCGGTGACGAAGATGTTATAACCTTTGGCATCGATCTCCAGTCCCAGGTCCATCGCCTGAAGGGCCCGGTTCTGGCCGATGATGTCGCCGCACGGTTGAATGGCCTCGAACGGTTCCTCAGCCAGCAATGATTCGTCGCAGCGGTACTGGAGTTGATCGGGAGCGACCCGGCAGGTCTCGCGTATGTTTGCCATGTACTATCCTCCGCCTAATGGCCGTAGTATAGGCAATTCACGCCCGAAAAGCAAAGGCGCGACGCGGTTTTCGATGCGATCGAGATGAAGCAACGGTGAGACGGTTCAGCGCGACAGCTGGGCCATGACGGCCGCGACCGCCTGGTCGGACCGGACCACGC
>JAAZOE010000163.1 GCA_012797915.1 Candidatus Zixiibacteriota bacterium
ACCCAACAGGTGGGTTTCTTATTTCACCTGAGACGTTTCCCGACAATTGACGCGACGATCATACGACGGTGTACCCCACCCAGAGCGAAGGAGATTTTTCTCCTGAGCGTCGGGTGGGTTCAAGTGATTACCGCTGAGAATCGTCAATCCCCGATATTTATTGACAAGCTCGTTGCCCCGCCACCTGCAGCGCATTCTCACTCCCCTCACCCTCTGTAAGATGGGTTGGGGGTGAGGGGCGTCTATTCACCGCACGCGCATTTGCCTCGCCGACACACCGGATCCGGCCATGGCCAGAACGACCACGATCATCAACGACCATAACAGCCAATGCAATCCGATCGTCGGAAGCAGCAACGTCGTCGTCACCAGCGCCCCGATCCCCGAACCAACCAGCTCCCATCCATACCCGGACCCCCGATTGATTCTCTTCCGACCGGATGCGCTCCGGGAGTAATACCGATACGTCGCCCCCACGAACAACGCCCCGGTAGCCAGCGCCATCGTGAACAGAAACAGCCCATGAAACACGACCAGCAACCCGTACGGCGGTGTTCGATGGAAGGAGATGAAGATGAGAAGCGAGATGGCCATGAGGACCAGCGCCGGCTGCTCCAGCGGGCGATGACGCACCCCGTGCGCGTAATAGGTCCCTACCGCCAGACCGAGCATGAACGACCCGATCAACACCGCCATTTCCGAATACAACGATCCGGCGCCGGCTTGAAACAGATAGAACGATACCAGCTCGGCGCTCATCGAAATAAGTCCGGCGACGAAGAAGAGAAACAGCGGGAACCGGTTGCTTCCGCGCCGCCCGCGCACCGTGCAGGCCAGGAAAAGCAATATGACGACCGGCAGAAACATCAGCCGGCGCGGATGGTTGAGGACTCCTCCCAGTATCTTCCGGTCCCACGAGTCGGCCGCCGCCCGATACAGCGCCTGGTAATGCGGCAAAATCGGTCGTCCCAAGGCATTGATATCCGTTGGTTCGGCCAGCGACAAGCGCAGCCGTTCCCGCTTCATCGGCTCCAACCGATCGGGCAGATAACTGCCGTTGACATAATCCGGCGATATGGGCAGGCGGGCGCTTCGCGCCACGACCGAGTCAGTGAGTAGATCGAACTGACGCGAAACCGAAGCGAAGAACAGGGTCGTGTTTCCCGACCAGGCATCGACTTGCGGAAACACCTGCCCCAGCGTATGGGCGATAATCGCCAGCACCCTCGTTTTCTCCGGTCCCAGATACCGGTCGGTATCGTACCCGGTGGGGATAAACAGGATACCATCGGCCTTCAGATGGGATCGCACAAGAGCCAGAAACTCCTCCCCATACAACCTGCTGATCTGGTAATTGCCCGGCTCTCCGGCAGCGAGAATGATAATATCATAGGTGATCGATGGATCGAGGCGGGAAAAATACCGCACCGGATCATCATCGATCCGGGTAACCGATGTTCCCTCCGGCAGAACTCCGGCCAGACGCGCATGCAGGCCGCCGCGTCGGTCCAGGGCGGCAAACGACAGGTCGGGGAACGATGCAGCCAGTTCCCCAAGGCCGAATTCCGCCCGGCCGATGAATAACACGCGTTTGGCTTCCGGATGATACAACAGCGGCGGCAGAAGTTGATACTCGGCCGTTTCCCGATCGGGATATGCCGCCTCGATGGCGTTGTCGGTCATGAGGGTCACGGCCTTGTCGCGGGACAGGATCGTCTGGCGGCCATACGGCGTGTCAAACGACTCCATCACCCGATAGGGCGTATATTTGACCGCCTCCAGCCACCGATCGCAGGGAGGTCCCCCCAGTACGGCAGAGAGGATGACGATCGATCCGACCGCGAGAACGATAATCCTCGATATTCGCCGGGAAGGCCACAGCGCGATGAGAATGGCGACCGTCCCCATGACGAGCGCCAGCATCAACGTGGCGATAACGCCGGCGGACAAGACGGTGATCGCCGTACCGGCCAGGAAAGCGCCGATTCCTTCGAAGAAATATGCCGTGACAATCGAGTCCGGGCCGAGGTCTCCCTCCCGCACGATGACGGGGAATAGCCATCCGGAGATAATCCCGACCGGAGCCATGGCGATGATAGATAAAAACGCGGCTTTGCCGAACGGGATGATTTCCCCCGGTACGGGAGTAAACGCCAGGGGCGACAGGCGGACAAGGCCGATCATGACCGGCAGGGCGATCACCCCGGCGATGAACAACCCGACCGACCGGGGACGCGAGGCACGCCCGCCGAGGAAGGCCCCGCCGGCGACCGCCAGCAACCACCCAAAGAGGGCGGTGCCGATGAACAATTCATCGCCCGATAACGTTCCGACCAGTTCGCGCAGGAGCAGCACCTGCCCGCCGACAGATACCAGCCCCAGCGCCAACCCCTGCCGTTTCATATCAGGCAAAACGTCCCGGAATGAGATGATTGCAGAAGCGGCACCGGCCGTCGGCGAGATCAACCGCCCCGATCTGGTACCCCTGCCGTTCGATTATCATCTTGCCGCAGGCCGGGCAATAGGTGGACTCCGCCGGATGTCCGGGAAGGTTTCCGAGATACACATACTCCAGTCCCTCCGCCCGGCATATGGCGTGTGCCCGCTCCAGAGTCGCCGGCGGCGTCGGGGGAAGATTCTTGAGCAGATACTGCGGGTAGAACCGGGAAAAATGCAGCGGCACGTCGTGGCCCAGATTGCCCTTCACCCACTGCGCCAGTTCCTTGAACTCCGCTTCGCTGTCGTTGAGCGTCGGGATGACCAGATAGACCAGCTCCAGCCAGATGCCGGATTTCCTTATTTGCACCAGCCGTTCCAGCACCGGTTTCAGCTCGCCGTCCACGTAATCGCGGTAATAGGTATCGCGGATCGCCTTCAGATCGATCTTGATCGCATCCAGGTGCGGGATCAACTCCGCCAGCGGTTTTTCCTCCACATACCCGCCGCTGATCATGACCGACTTGATGCCCTTCTTATGCCCCAGCTCGGCGGTATCGTACATGAACTCGTAGAAAATCACCGGCTCGTTGTAGGTGTAGGCGATGGTCGGTACCTTGCGCTGACGGCACACCTCGACGATATCGGCCGGCGGCAGATTCAGGTTATCGGTCTGCTCCGGCCGCGACTGCGAAATATCCCAGTTCTGACAGCATTTGCAGTTGACGTTGCACCCGGCGGTGGCCAGCGAAAAAGCGGTCGTCCCCGGATGGAAATGGAACAACGGTTTCTTCTCGATCGGATCGATGTTGACCGCACAGGGGCGGCCGTATACCAGTGTCTGATACACGTCCTTGCGGTTTTCCCGCGTGCCGCAATATCCCCGCTCCAGATCGGTCACCCGGCAATGCCTCGGGCAGATTTCGCATTCGATCCCCCCGCCGGGAAGCTTCCGGTAATGCCGCGCCTCGACCGAGGACAATTCCCTGGTGAAATCGAAGGCCATCGCATTCTGCAGGCCGCCCAGGACCGAGGGAATCAGTTCCGTCTGCGTGGCGGCGATAGCCGTCCCGCCCCCCACCACCCGAATGAACGTCCGCCGATCCATCAGA
>JAAZOE010000164.1 GCA_012797915.1 Candidatus Zixiibacteriota bacterium
CGCGTCTTGCGATTGATATAGAAGATGGCCGCGATGAACGCCAGATAAATGGTGATGCCGAGCAGTCCCAGCTCGGCAAACACCTGCACGAAAATGTTGTGCGGCGAGGTGTAGGAACTCAGATCGCCGACGGCTTTGTAGATCGAACCATAGGCGGTGGCGAAATTGCCGGTGCCGACGCCGAACAGCGGATGGTCGGCGATCATCGATACCGCCGCCCGCCAGACCTGAAAGCGAATCTCGACCGAGATGTCCTGCTTGTATTCGCCGATCGACTTGATCCGCTGGACATATTGGTCGGAAACCAGGTAGGTCGCCGGCGCGGCCAGAAACGCCGCCACGACCAGGCCGACAATCAGCTTCTTTTCCTTGTAGAGAATATAGATCAGCGTAACCACAAAACCGACGAATGCCCCGCGCGACCCGGTCACCACGATCGAATAGATGAAGACGCCGGTCAATCCCAGAAACAGCAGCTTCAGCCATTTGTTGCCGGTCGCCCGGAACAGGTAGTAGCTGATGGGGTAGGCGATACACAGCCCCAGGCCCAGCTCCGAGGCGTTGGCGTAGAAATAGCTCGAATACCCGCCGACCCCGTTGACGCTTTCGGTGACTTCACTCATCGGCCCCGTCCCGCCCAGGACCGTCGCCCCGCCGATGATGATGCCGTATCCCCCCTTGCCGGTCGTTCGATTCAGGCCAACCGTCAGATACGTCCAAATCTGCACCAGGCTGACGAAAGCGACTGAGTAGGTATACCATTTCAGATACCGGGTCAGTCGTTCCGGCGTGTCCAAGAGCATGACGGCAGCGAAATAGAATACGGCCACCTTGGCCAACTCGCCGGTGGTTTCCATCGAGGAGCTGAACCAGACCGAGGTGACATTCGACAGCACGGCCGCCATCAGGAAGGCCAAAAAAGCCTTGTCGTTCGGCAACAGGGTCAGGCGGTCGCGGTTTTCCAGCCGACGGTGAATTACCAGGCTGATGACCGTCAGCGCCAGCAGGGCGATATTGGGGCGGAGGATGACCAGGAATCCGAACAGGTCCTGCGGCCGCACGTAGGTCACCAGCATGTACAGATACAACCCGGAGACCGGGTACTTGATGATCACCATGACCAGGAAGATGAGCAGGATCGGGCCGAAAACGAAATACGGCTTGACGAAAAACAGCAGCGTCCCACCGATGGCGGCTAGGATAATGGCGGCGATCATAATCCCCTTGCGATACGGAACTCCGGGGATGTACGCCTTCCGCCGCCCGAAATCGCTCTGCCGCCGTATCGCCGTATCCTGATTCATCCGCCTATTTGACTCCCGAGATGATGCCTTCCGCTGTTTGCGCCAGCCGGCGCCATTCGTACGCCTCAATATACGCCCGGTTCGGCGCCGCCGCCAGCATTGAGGCCCGCTTTTGTTTCAGCAATACCGTCATCCGGGCGGCGATTTCCGCCGGGTTGTCCAGCGGCGCGAAAATCTCCAACCCGCACGGCTTCAGCATGTCGTGGGTCGTTCCCTCGATCCCGACATGCAGGATCGGCCGCCCCAGCCGCATATATTCGAAAATCTTCCCCGGCAGGGCCCCCCGATGATAATAGGCCGTCCCTCCGGTCAGCAGATACATGACATCGTAGCGGGAATATTCCTTCATCAGGTCGTCGTGATTCATAAAACCCCGATTGACCACCATGTCGCCCACCCCGTATTCCTCCACCAGTTTCTCGAACGACCGGTCGGCGAAGCCGATCACGGTCAGTTGGAAATCGGCGGCGGTGAATCCGTCCCCGGCCAGCAGTTTTAATGCCTCCGCCGTGCTGTCGCCGGAATGGGTGTACATCGTACCGACGTAGAGCATGGTCAATGGTCCGTCGGGCTTGATCGCGGTCTCCGGACAATCGGCGAAATCCCATTCGTTGTACCCGTTGGTGACGACATGCAGTTTCTCGCGGGGGAAATCGGGCATCCGGGCCAAAAGCCGGTCGACATCCCCGGAACTCATGTTGATCACCGCCTTCGACCGTTTCAGTACCCGCCGTTCAAGCGACTTTTCGATTTTCTCCCGAATCCTGTACCGGTACGGCTGGTTGTCGGTCCAGCTGTTGCGGAAATCGGTGATATAGCGGACACCGGTCAAATACGATAACACCAGCCCCATGATCTGCACCGACTGCGGGGGAGAGGTGACCAGCAGATGCGTCACGTTGTGACTGCGGATAATCCGGTATGATTTCCACAGGTTCTTTATCGCCCAGATGATGTAATTATCCGGGATCAACAGGAAGTTGTCGACCACCCGAAAGACCGGGGAGAGGAGATACTTCTTCAGGCCCACAAACAGGCGGACCTTCAACGGCGGCCTGGCGGCGGCCCCGCCGCTTTCGGTCGCCTTCCGGTATTTCTCGTATACCTTTCCGGTGATGGCCCGGGGCATCGGCGCCGAGGCCCGCACGATCTCCAGTTCCGGATGAATCTCCCGATAGAGCGATTCATCCATCACCGTCGACAGGTGACTGGCGCCGGTCAACAGCGTCACTTTCCACCCGGCTTCGATCAGGTACCGGGTAAAAAACACCGGCCGGTAGATGCCGCTGGTGCGGGCCGGGGGAAAGTCGATCGACACGAACAGCAACGAGCCTTTTTGATTATTCGCCTGCGGCATCCTTCCGTCCTTTGAACCGGATCGCCTTGACCAGCGATACCGCCGCGGCCAGTTCGTACCGGTTGAATATTTTCAGCGCCAGCGCCAGCGCCCCGAACAGCAGCAGCCCGACAATTCCCCGGGCGAACAGCGACACGAAATGGTTGTCGAACGAAATCATCGTCCCCAGCGCATACGCCCCCCCGGTTGCCGCCGCCACCTTGAGATACAACGGCAGGCTGTATTCCAGGCGGTAGAACCGCTGCGCATAGACGGCCGTGGCGACATATCGCACCAGCAGGGCGGCAAACGTGCTGATGACCGCGCCCCAGTACCCGTAGACCGGGATCAGAAAATAATATCCCGCCAGGGCCATCACCGCGCCATAGATATTGGCCAGGCCGCGGTAGATGGTCTTCTTCGCGAACAAGGTGCCGACCTGAGAGACGGCCGTCAATCCGGTGAATAAAAACGCCAGAAGCAGCGGGGGGACGGCCATGTACGCGTCATGAAACTTCGGGTCGGCCATGATATGGACCAAATCCTTTATGCACAGCGCGTAGGCGGTGATGAACCAGAGCGACCCGACCAGCAGATATTTGTTGATATAGTTGATGGTCTTGCGCCCCTCGTCCCCCTTTTTGTACAGGTCGAACATCAGGGCGTTCCAGATCATCTCGAACGGCCCGTACACCAGGGCCGGCAACACCATGGCCAGCTTGTAACTCAGACTGTAGATCCCCAGCACGGTCAGGCCGACGATCCGTTCGAGAAAGAACCGGTTGCCGAAATGGATGACGAACATCGACAGCGAGGATAAAATCAGCGGCGCGCCGTAGCGCATCATCTCCATCGCCCGCGAGTTGGAAATATGCCGGCCCAGGTGCCGATGCATCGGCCAGGTCATGGCCACGCAGGCGACCGCGGCGGCGATGATCTGCGAGTACAGCACCCCGATGACGCCCAGTTCGAAACCGACCACGAAAACGATGTTCAGCGTCACCGCGATCAGAAACCGGGTCACCGAGATGGCGGTGAACACGACCGATTTCTTCTCCGACTGCAGGTACGATGTCCCGACCCCGGCCAGAATATCCAGGATGCCGGAGCAGGCCACGATCTTGACGAACAACGATAACCGTTCGGGACTGGCCGTGCCTTCCCCGCTGGTGAAAATCATCCGCGAAATCGGACCGGAAAAGGCCACCAGCAGACCGTTGATGCAGACCGCCGCCAGCAGGACATAGAAAAAGGCGGTGCTGATAACCTCGTTCTTCTCGCCGTCGGTCTGGCAGTCGGAATAAAAGCGGATGATCGAATTGATGAGCCCCAGTCCGACGAACATGTTGACCACGAACATGGTCAGGTCCAGCAGTTCCAACGTCCCGTAGTCGGCCGGCGTGAGATAGGTGGTGTAGACGGGAATCATGAAGAAGCCGATCAGCCGCGAGAGGTAGATGCTGGCCCCGTAGGTGATGAAATGCCGGATCAGGATTTTGAAATCTTGCTTCATGCGTCTCTTCCGATCACCACAGCCGGTTTTCGTCGCGAATCTTCCGAATCACGTTCTTCGCCGCGCCGGCCAGCCGAATCATCGACCCGGCCCGGAAATAATCGTCCAGAGGCAAAATCGCCCGGGACCGTTTGACCTGAAACCGCCGCAGCGATGCCAGATCATCGGCCGACCGATTGATCCCGGTAAACGACGTCATGAC
This sequence comes from Candidatus Zixiibacteriota bacterium, assembly GCA_012797915.1. Classification (GTDB taxonomy): domain Bacteria; phylum Zixibacteria; class MSB-5A5; order GN15; family JAAZOE01; genus JAAZOE01. The sequence goes on from JAAZOE010000164.1 coordinate 4,356, forward strand.
GATCTTGTATCCGGCCTCAATGGCCGCCGCAGCGACCTTTTTGTCCATCCGTCCCATCGGAATCGTCAGCGTCGCCACCGGCAGACCGATATTGTCCTCGATGATCTTCTTTGAATCCTCCAATTCCACCACCAGTTCGTCCGGGCGCAACCGCGTCAGGTCGCGATGGCTTTTCGAATGCGATTGGATCGAACACCCGGCGGCGGCCAGGTGGCGCAGCGCGCCCCAGTCCATATAATTTTCCTGCCCCACCCGGTCGGTGATGACGCTGACCACCGGCAGGATCCGCTGTTCCATCAGAATGTCAAAAGCGATTTCCGCCACCGAGGCATGCCCGTCGTCAATCGTCACCAGCACCTGGGGACGGTCATCCAACGTTTCCTGCGGCAGGGATGTCAACACCTCCGGCGGAATGATCCGATATGCCGATTCCTGCAATTGCCGGCCATGCGCCGCAAACCGGTCGGCCGGCATCGAAAACTCATAATCTTCCGGCTTGATCCCGGCCGGTTCGCCCCGGTCGAAATAATGATATGTCAGCACCAGCAGGTTCATAGGCTATTTATGCGATGGCTCCCACGTCACCGTTCGATGGCCGGTCAATACCCGATACCAAGCCGTCACCACCGCCGTCATCGACAGCAGCAGGAAATTGGCCGTCCGAAACGGCTTGAATACCAGGCCGTCTCCCTTGGCGACATACCCGAGCAGAGCCAAAACCGCGGTCAGGCCGTACAGCCCGATTATCGCCTTATACACCGGCGAGACGCTCCAGAGCGCCGCCGCCAGAATAATATTGGCCGCGACCATAAACGGGAAAAGCCATTTCAGCACCTTGTGCGACCACAATTGCCAGGAAAAGACCGGGTATCTGAACGGATTCAACAACCCGGCATTGGCCAGTACCGTCCGGATGCCGGCTTGAATGATTCTGGTCCGCCGGGCCAGCTCCGCCCCCGAAGAGGCCACCATCGGAACGTATCCGGTCAGGTCGTCCCGATGGATAACTCTGTATCCCTGACGGTACACCTGAAGCGGCAGGGCGAAATCATCAGCCTGGTCACTGCCGTACGGGCGAAACAGTTCTTTCCGAACCGCGAAAAACGATCCCGACGCCGAGACCAGCGAATGGAGTCGGCTTTCCAACCGACGGATGGTCATCTCGTAGTCGATATATTCCTTCTGCCCCAACGGCGTTCCGCTTTTCTCATCGACCCACACATCCCGGCTGGAAACCAAACCGACCGTGGGGTCTTGAAAGCAGGCGACGATTTTGGGGACGATCTCCGCGTCGGTCTTCACCGAGCAGTCGGTGAAAATCAGAATTGAGCCTGTCGCTTTTGCGGCCGCACGATGCAACACGGCGATCTTGCCGCCCCGTTTCTCCAATCGGAAGAACCGAATCCGGGTATCGGCCGTTGCCGCTTCCGTCACCATCCGGTCGGTGGCGTCGGTGGAACCGTCCGACCCAATGATAAACTCCACCGCGTTCTTTGGGTACTCGACCCGCCGCAGATTATCCAGCTTGGCGGCGATGTTCTTTTCCTCGTTGTAGGCGGCGACGATGAACGAAACGGCCGGACATTCATTCACCGGGGGATATTCCGCTTCCTTCCGGAACGAAGCCAGAAACCGCAGCGCGATCGGATACCCGCCCAGCGTGTAGAGCATCAGCAGGACCAATGCCCAGAATATTATTTGCAGGCCGGCCGCCTCACCCATTGGCTATCGTTCTCCACAACTCCGCCTGCGGCCGGGCGACCTTGTTCCAGGCATATCGTTCCCGCACCAGTTCCCGTCCGCGTCGAGAAATCCCCCGCCACAGATCATCGTTCCGGCACAGCTCGCCGATGGCCAGGGCGAACTGCTCCGGATTGTCCCGAATGATGATGTTCTCGCCGTCCTGCACCGCCAGGCCTTCCGCTCCTTTCGAAGTTGCCACCACCGGAAGTCCCGAGGCCATCGCCTCGAGAATTTTCAACCGCGATCCTCCGGCGATCCGCAAGGGGACCATCATCACCCGGGCGCCATGCAGAAACGGCTGAATCCGCGGAACGTCGGCATGAAGTATTGACTCCGGTATATCCGCCAGACGATTTCTTAACGCCGGCGAAGGGCGGCGACCCGCGATGGCTATCGGGCAACCAGGCAGGATTTGTCTCATATGCCGGTAAATATCATCGGCGAAATAGAGCAAGCCGTCGACGTTGGGATGCCAGTCCAGCGAGCCGGTAAAAACCACCCCCCGGCGCATCTCAGGCGGGATGTCGGCCTCATAGGCCTGGGGATCGACGCCGTTTTCGGCCACCACGATTCGGTCCGAGGGAAACGTTGTCGCCAGCCGCCGGCGATCCTCCTCGGAGACCGTCACCACATACCCGTAGGTTTCGGCCAGATTCTCCTCCAGCCGTTTGACCTTTCGGTATTGGTTCTGATAAAAAACCCTGGTCAGGCTCCGGCCGGCATGCTCCACGTACCCGGCCCAGATGATCTGTTCGATATTATGCTGGGTCAGGACCAGCCGGTTCTTCTCCAGCCCATCCAGGTTCCCGGTCAGCGATATCGAATCGCAGTGGATGACATCGAACGGCGTCTCCCGCATCAGCTGGTCGATCTGCCGGCGATAGGCCCGAAAGGTGTAGTGACGGGTCAGGTATGGTTCTGCCAGCAGAAACGAGGAGAGGGCATCGAGCCGCTTGCCGATCGGGTTGTTCAACCGGTCGGAAGAGAGACAATGGCAGGTCAGACCGGCCTGTTCCCAAATCGGGATATACTCTTTTTCCTCTTCCGAGTTCAGCACTGTCAGCAGGTGAATCTCAAATTCACCGGCCAACGCCTTCAGCAGGTTGAATGTCCGGATCTTGGCCCCGGTGGTCAGCGGATACGGCGCCGCTCCGGTCAAGAACAGGATTCTACTCCCGTCCATATCGCTCCCG
>JAAZOE010000165.1 GCA_012797915.1 Candidatus Zixiibacteriota bacterium
CCGCAATTTTTCCAATATCGATCTGGGACTCAGTCTTTGCGCCGGACGTCCGGGGACGGCCGAGTGGGTGCAGGTGGCGGTCGACCGGTACAACCTGACGATGACCGCGGCCAATATCGCCGTGCAGGCCCCGCTGGCCTATCCCTACCTGAAATCGGGGCAGATCACCGGCCTGATGGGGGGGATGACCGGGGCGGCCGAGTTCGAGGCCTTGACGGGAATGCCGGGGCGGGCCACGACCTACATGCTGGCCCAGACGTTCGCCCACGTGATAGTCATGGTCTTCATCATCATCGGCAACGTCGTCTATATCCGTTCCCGGAAGGAGAAAACATAGATGGAAGCGATCGGGGTCTGGACGGCGGCGCTGGCGACCATCGGGATCGTCTCCTTCCTGTACAAAGACAACGTCCTGTACCGTATCTGCGAATCGGTGTTCATCGGGACCTCGGCCGGGTACTGGTTCGTCACCTATTTCTGGGACAACCTGTACCGGAAGTTTTATCTCGGCATCCAGGATGCCACCGATCCCAACCGGTTTTTCCTCTGGTTCGGAGTGGTCCTGGGGGTGCTGATGCTGACCCGGTTGTGGGGGAAGATCGGTTGGTTATCCCGCTGGCCGCTGGCCTTCGTGGTCGGCGCCACCGCCGGGTTGTATATGATGACCTTTTTCGTCAGCAACGCCATGCGGCAGGTCGGGGCGACCATCATGCCGATCTTCCGGGGGAATCTGCCGGCGATCATCGACAACACCGTCCTGGCCGTCGGCGTCTTTTGCGGACTGGTTTATTTCTTTTTCTCCAAGGAACACCGCGGCCTGTTCGGGAGGGCCTCGCGGGTGGGGATCTGGATTCTGATGATTACCTTCGGCGCCTCCTTCGGCTATACGGTCATGAGCCGGATGTCGCTGATGCTGGGACGATTCGATTTTCTCTTCGGGACCTGGCTGGGAATACTCCCGTGAGCGGATCGGCGGCCCGCTGCGGAATGAAGCGGGCCGAATTTTTATACGGCATTTTGGACGGCGGGGTATTTCCTTTCGTCCAGGGAAGAAGAGCCGTCGGCGAGAAGCGGGCGGCCGAGGCAATGACGTCGGAAACGAAATGCGGCTTACAATATACGGCCTGAGCGGAGCAGCCATGAAACGAACAATGATTGCGCTTCTACTGATGGCGGCGTTGACGGCGGCCATCGGCCGGGCGCAGGAGAACCCGGCAGTCGACCCGGTTCCGGCGGCCTCTCCGCCGGCCCCGCCGACCAATGTCGTGGCGGCCGACTCCCCGGATGATCCCGGACGGTCGGTGACGGTCCGGTGGCAGGTGTCGGCCGACGACGGCGCCGGGATGAACAACGTCATCCAATACAAGGTCTTCCGCGGGGAAGCGGCCGGGGGGCCGTTCGTGGAACGGGGCGTGGCGCCGTCGCGGGCCACCGTCTATGTCGACAAGGGGACCGAGGCGCCCAACGATCCCAATTTCTTCCCGAACAATACGGATCTCTTCTATAAGGTGGCGGCCGTGAATGTGGCGGGCGAGACGGCCGAATCGGAAGTTGCCGGTCCGGTCCAAGCTCGCGAGCAGTGGTACAATGTCGGGCGAACGCCGACGTTTATCGCCGTAATTGTCTTCACAGCCTTTACCCTCTATTTCATCGCCCGGGCGCGCAAGAAAGCCGACCTGTATATCCGGCCGCTGGCCGGGATCGAGGCGGTCGACGAGGCGATCGGCCGGGCGACGGAAATGGGACGGCCGATGTTGTATGTCTTCGGTCTGGGGACGGCCTCCGATATCGCCACCATTGCCTCCGTCACCATTCTCAGCCGGGTGGCCAAGAAGGTGGCCGAATACCAGACGGAGTTGATCGTTCCCTGCTACGACCCGATCGTCATGACGATTGCCCAGGAAACGGTCAAGACGGCCTATTACGACGCCGGGCGTCCCGACGCCTACAAGGAGGATTCGGTTTATTTCGTCACCCAGTCGCAGTTCGCCTATGTGGCCGCGGTCAACGGCACCATCCTGCGGGAGCTGCCCGCGACCAATTTCTATCTGGGGAAATTTTTCGCCGAATCGCTGCTTCTGGCCGAGACCGGCGCGCTGGCCGGGTCGATTCAAATTTCCGGGACCGATGAAGTGGCGCAGATTCCGTTTTTCGTGGTTGCCTGCGACTATACGCTGATCGGCGAGGAACTGTATGCCGCCTCGGCCTACCTGGGCCGGGAGCCGAAGCTGATGGGGTCGCTGAAGGCCCAGGATTACGCCAAGGCGATCATCATTATCTGCGCCGTGGCCGGCGTCGCGGCCTCATTATTCGGGTGGACGTGGTTCGTGGAACTCTTCCGGGTGACCAATTGAGGAGGCCGAAGCGATGCGAAAAGAAATACCCCAATTCATCGTGCTGATCGCCGGCGTCTTCATGGCCATGCAATTTTTCGTGCCGCACAGTTATTCGCAGTTCCTCTACCGCTACGCTCTGGACTGGCTCATTATCATCGGCATCTTCGCTCTGGCGCTGGCGGTCTGGTCGTTCATCCGCGTGTCGTACGAGAAGATTCAGCGGAAGGCGGACAACTGGCCGTACGCGGTCGTTTCCCTGGCCGGGTTGTTCACCATGGTTTTCGCCGGGCTCTGGTTCATGGGCGGACTGGAATCGTACCTCTATCGGCATTTCTTCAGCTTTATCATGATTCCGATTCAGTCGACCATGTACGCGCTGCTGGCCTTCTTTATCGCCTCCGCGGCCTACCGGGCCTTCCGCGCGCGATCGCTTTTGGCCACGGTCCTGCTTTTGGCGGCGCTGGTGGTCATGCTGCGGTTCAATCCGTTTCTGGGACCGCTGGGCGAGCCGATCGCCAGGCTGGCCGACTGGATCCTGAACTATCCCAACCTGGCCGCCAAACGGGCCATTGCCATGGGGATCGGGTTGGGCATCGTAGCCACCGCCCTGAAAGTGATTCTGGGCATCGAACGCGGCTATATGGGCAAGGATTGAGGAGGCGGCCATGAATATTTTCGAAAGACTGGGGAAACTGGACCGCCGCTGGGTCTTCCTGATGCTGGCCGTCGTCTGCGTCGTGACCCTGCTGGCCGATTTCCGGATGCCGACGCGGGTGACTCGGGAGGTGCGGTCGATCTACGCCTTCGTCGATTCTCTGCAGCCGGGCGAGGTCGTTCATGTCGGCCTCGATTACGACCCCAATACGCTGGCCGAGCTGAACCCGATGGCCTATGCGGTCATGGAGCACGCGCTGCAAAAAAAGGCCAAGATCCTCCTGACGACGCTGTCGCAGAACGGCGCCGGCATGGCCGAGAAGATCATGCTGGATATCATCGATACGATGCGAATCAACCACCACACGACCATCACCTACGGGCAGGATATCGTCTTTCTGGGATACAAGCCGTATTACGCCATCGTCATCCTGAGTATGGGCGAGAATTACCGGATTTCCTTCCCGTATGATTACTACAACCGGCCGGTGGACAGCATCCCGATGATGCGGTCGATCCAGAACTACGACCAGATCAAGGCGGTGCTGGAATTCGGGTCCGGAAACATCATCGACTCCTGGATCGCCGACGCCAACGCCCGGTACGGGGTGCGGGTGGCCATCGGTGTGACCGGGGTCATGGCCGCCGACTATTATCCCTTCCTCCGCTCGGGGCAGGTCTTCGGCCTGATGGGCGGTATGCTGGGGGCGGCCGAATACGAGGAGTTGTTCCGCAAGCCGGGCGAC
>JAAZOE010000166.1 GCA_012797915.1 Candidatus Zixiibacteriota bacterium
GATCGGCAGGCGCAGGCGGACCATCCGATCGCCGGTCCCGGCGTTGCCGTAACAGAGTTTCGCCGGCACCTTCACCGGAAAATCGATGCGGGCCCCGTCGAGAAAGCGAAAGTGGATTTGTTTCCGAACCGCGTCCACCGGTCCATAACACCAGGCCGAATCGGAGGGGAATCGGATTTTTTTCACCCGTCCCTTCTGGTCGACCTCGAGCGTCAGGAGATACTCTCCGTTGGGAATATGCCGGCTGGGGGAAGGCGGCAGACGCATCTCCGGGACGGTATCCGGGATTGGCACGGCCAGACCGAGATAGAGCGGAAAATCGGCCGCGAGCGGGGCCGAACCAGGGACGGGATTTTCGGCCGAAGCGATTCCCGCCGCCAGAACGACTATCAGCAGAAGCAGAGGCATCTCGTATATTATACCGTTTTCGCCGTCAGCCATAGCAGTTTTTTCGGGCGGACAAAAAAGCCCCGGCCGCAGCGACCGGGGCATCTATCGAGTGATCGCGTATCGTGGCGTTGCCTAGTATCGCCGGACATCCTCCACCGCCGCCAGGAGTTTCTCGGTTGTGGGCAGGCAGACCGCATCGCCATCGAGGCCGTAGGCCACTCGGCTGTCGATGGCCGTCAGGACGACCACCGGGGCCTGCAGGGAGGTTATGGCGTCGCTGCCGGTGATAACAGCCGAGATCGTTGGCCCGGCGCCGCCCATGAACCGGTCTTCGGTCAGGACAATCACCCGGCCGCATTCTTCGGCCGTTCGGCGAATCGTCTCCTGGTCCAGCGGCCGAACCGTCCGCAAGTCGACCACCCGCAGGCCGACCCCCTTGTCCTTAAGAATTTCGGCCGCCTTCCGGGCCAGGTGGACCGTGGTGCCGTAGGTGATGACGGCCACGTCATGATGATCGGGGTAATAGACCGCCGCTTTGCCGAAGGGGATCAGTTCGTTCAACGGCGGATAGGGGGTCTCCACCGGGACCCCTTCCCAGTCGCGGCGATTGTACAGGGCCACCGATTCACAAAACAGCACCGGATCGTTGCAGGCATAGGCCGTGCGCAGCAGCCCGGCGGCGTCGCCGGCGTTCGAGGGAACGACCACGTGCAGGCCGGGGATATTGATAAACGTGCCGATGTTGGCCTCGCTGTGCCAGAAGGAACCGGCTCCCTGCTTGTACCCGCCATAGGTCACGCGAATCACGATCGGGGCCACCCACTGCCCGTTGGAGCGCTGGTGCAGTGTGCAGATCCGGTCCTTGAGGATTTGGTAGGCCGGCGAGATGTAATCAAGGAACTGCACCTCGGCCAGCGGCCGCCGGCCCTGCAGGGCATGACCGATCGCCCGGGCCAGAATCCCCGCCTCATCCAAGGGGGTGTTGAAACAGCGGGTCCGGCCGAAATGGCGCTGGATGTTCTTGGAGACCAGGAAGACCCCCCCCTTTCCCTTGAGCCCCTCCATCTGGTCCGGATGATTCAAGATTTCGCCGGAGAAATCGGCCACGTCTTCGCCGAACAGCAGCGCCTCTGGGGAATGCTCCATGATTTCGAACAACGTGTAATTGATCGCCGTCCGCATGGTCATCGGCCCCAAGGTCTCCGGCAGATCCGGTTTGGGAAAATACTTTTTCCGGGCGTACTCGGCGAAGGCGGCCGTTCGGTCCACCTTGCCGGCGGCCAGAATTTTATCCCACCGTTTTACGATTGTCTCATAGGAACAGCTCAGGACCTTGGACATGATGCTTTCGTAGGTCTTGGGCTGGAAATCCTTGACCGCCGCCTCCGAGGCCGCCGTCACCCGACGGTCGATATCGTCCCACATCTGCCCGATCTCGTCCGGGGTCATGATGCCGTCGGCGATAAAGGTCAGGCCGGTCTTCATGGTGCAATCGTTGTCGACATGCCATTGCTTGATTTGCGGCGCCATGTAGAACGACTGGTCATCGGACCCGGAATGCGATTCCTCGCGGGTGACCTTGATGTTCATCAGGACCGGTCCAGCCCCGGAGCGGGCGTAGTCGATCCCCTCCTTGACCCGCTTCAGCGAATCCTTGATATCGGTGCCGTCGAAATTCATGATCTTGAGGCCGAATCGCTGGAAGCCCTCGAACGGCGTGGTCGGGTTCCCTTCCGGGAACTGCTCTTCCACCGACACCGAGATGGCCCAGCCGCAGTTGTAGATGGCATAGACGTTGGGGGTTTTGTCGAACACCGAATAGAAGACCGCCCGGCCGAACTCGACCGAGGAGGTCGACCCTTCGCCGATGGCGCAATAGACGACCGCATCGCGGGGATACCGTCCGCCGGGATAGATCGCCGCCTCGCTGATGGGACTCTTCTGGACGATGGCCATCCCCAACCCGGACGCCTCCAGGGCGTGCGACCCGGTCGGCGAGGCCTGCGGCAGGATTTCCAGATCGGCATAGGCCGAATGCGACGGTTGCAACATGCCGCCGACCGCCCGGCCGCGGCGGTCGCCGATCGCTTCCTTCATCTTCTCCTCCAGCGACGCTCCCCGCTGCATGTCGAAGCCCTTGTTTCGGTAGTATCCAAAAAAGGGATCGTTGGGCCGGAGATAATGCGCGGCCACGACATCGATCATTTCCTTCCCGCCGCAGCCGATGAAGAACCGGCAATGCCCTTTGCGCAGCAGCAGCTTTTCTTCCCGTTCGATGCGTCTGGCCATCAGCATGGAATGATACATCTTCCGCAGTTCGCTCGGTTTCAGGCCGTTGTACGCCGTCAGCGGTTCATCCTTCTTCACCGACGCGCCGACTTTTCCCTTGTGATTGCGAAGCTTTTCCGCCAGAACCGCTATGTCCACCTAGACCTCCTTGAGTATCTATGCCAAAATATGCAATCGTTTGCCCTTTGACGGGAGATTGGGGCAACTTCCAGATTTCCCCGGGAACCTGCGGTTCTCCTTCGACCCCGAATTCCATCTCCCTGAATGACTTCGACTGTCTATTCTATTACGCACTATCGTATCCATTATTGGCACATTTCTTGCCCTTCCTTCGGGCTGAGATTCGTCCCGCCCGACCGGGTCAATGAATTTTTCGCCGACCGCCCGGTATTATGGGACGAAAACGAGCCGGTGTTTGTAGGCACCGATTGAAAGTAAGAACCGAGGCTGAGACAAGATGTTCCAAGAACGACGACATACGATAGCAGCGATCCTGACCGCTCTTTTGGGGCTGCTGGTTTTCGGTTGCAGCGATTCCTCGCCGGAGGAACAGGCCGGCAACAGCCCGGTATCCCCCCAGGTCGTCTCTTTGCCGGGCTCCACCAATCCTTTCCGCCCGGATACGGAGATCGTCTTTGTCATGCCGCAATCCGGCCGCTGGTCAGGCTGGATTACCAACTTCCTGTCGGATACGGTCCGTACCATGCGGGGGACCGCCGACGAGGGGGACACGGTCTGTTTCGCCTGGAACGGAATCGATGATTGCGGGACTCCGCAACCCGACGGCCTCTACTTCGCCCGGATTAACGCCGGACGGTATGTTTTTACCAAAAAAATGCTGATGCTTTGGCGCCCGTAACCGCCATTGCGTATATTCCGGCATGACGATGACCGCCGCCATCCGCCGGTTAATAATCCGCCTGCCAAATGTATGCATGCATGCACGGCCGACCATGCCGGCGATTTGGCTCGGTCTGGCGGCGGCGGTCGGAGCGCAATCCCTACCGGGGGCACCCCCGGCCCTGCTTGTTCCATTGCGGGTTGAAATTGAATCCCGTGATGGCGCCCGGCCGGGCCAGGAAATCACCGTTCCCCTTCGCCTATCGTCCGGAGCCGGCCGAATCGATGGTTTTTCGCTGGTAATCGCTTTCGACAGCACGGTCTTGAAATTCCGGGAAGCGGTCCGCGGCCCGCAAGCCCCGCCCTGGACGAACTTCGAGTGCCGGCCGATCCCCCAAAGTGAACGGGAATCGATCTACCCGCTCTGTCTGTTGAGAGTCTCCGCCCGCCGGGACTCATCGGTTGAATCTCCATTTCCGGCGACCGGGACATCGGGGGAACTGGCCGGACTGACTTTTTCCATCATCAATGATCCCCGGATTGCCTGCCGTTCCCTGCCCCTTCAGTTTTTCTGGCGACGATGTGACGACAATATCATTTATGAAACCCCCGGCTTCCAGCCCCGCTACGTCCGGCGCGTCTTCGAACAAACCCCGCCGTCGACGGCGAATACCGACGGCGATGCCGACACCCTCCCCGCCATCATCCCTGATCTCCCCCCGCCCTGTGTCGGCTGGGCCGGATCGATCCGGGATTTTGCCGTTGATTTCGTGAATGGCGACATCGGCGTTTCCTGCCCCGACCGCGGTCCCGACCTTGAGCCGCCCGTCGGCGATCTGGACGGGGACGGAATCCACGGCGGGTCGACCGACCTGGCGATTCTGGCCGATTTGATCGTGCGGCGGGCGGTCGAGAACGCCTCGCGGAAGAATATCTATGGCGGGATTCTCTCATACGCTCCCGAAGGCACCCCTCTGACCCTCGGTTCTCTCGTGCGCCTGGCCAACCCGGTCCCGCCCGAATCGCTGGCCAACCTTCCCCCCCATGGCGACATCCTCCTTCTGAGCATCCCGCCACGGTCGGACACCCTGAAAATATACTGCCAATCGACCGTCCGATTGGGCGGTCTCTTGCTGGTTTTCGATGTCGACGGGGAAACCTCCTCCCCCCGGCCGTCACCCGCCGCGGCCGGTATGGTCACCGATTTTCTTTGCGGTGAACGTTCCCTTCGCCTGCTTATGTTTGCCCGCGAGGGACGCCTCCTGCCGGCCGGTATCCACGCCCTGGCCGAAATCCCCTATGCCGGTACCGTCCGCCTCCGCACCGCCGCCGCCGTGGACCGGTTCGGCCATCCGATCAAGATGATCTACCTCGGCGATTGAGGCCGTTTTCCTCGATCAAAAATGCTCTTGATTTTCCGCCCCCGCCGGCCATATTGAAGTACAATATCGTATATGTTCACGATGGGATGATGCCGATGAAGGCTCGTGTGCCTTGCCTGAAAACGACTCTCGTTGCCCTGTTGGTCATCCTGACCTCGATCTGTTCGCAGGTTTTTTCGCAAGGCGCCCCGACGGCGGCCGGCGCCGAAGACGCTCCGTTCAAGATTGAAATCGAGCAGAACCGGTCGGCGGAGGCCGGCCATGACGCCGTTGTCGTCATCCGTATCCGCTCGGGTCTTGACCGTATCACCGGTTTTTCGTTCCTCCTCGCCTTCGACACCGCCAACATGGCCCTGAGGCAGGTGGAGCCGGGCGGGTTTGTTGCCGGGCACGGGTGGGAACAGTTCTCGGTCGAGCCGATCACTCCCGCCCCCGGCGATACCATCGCCCCGATCAGCCTGCTGCGCATCACCGCGGCGGTGGGTCACGGAGTACCGCCGGACACCCTGCAGAAATCCTCCAGCGGTCTGGTCCGCCTGGTCTTCTATTTCGACAATAAAGTCGCCGTGGCCTGCAAGAATTTCCCCGTCCGGTTTTTTTGGCGGACCTGCGAGGACAATGTCGTTCTGGCCGGTCCCGAAAAGACTCCCTATTATGTCCGCGAGGTCCACGACCTGAAGTCCGCCTGGAGCCGGAGCGCCGAGACAACGGATGACTGTCTGGCCCAGGCGCCGAAAGGGCCGGAAACGCCCCGCTGCTGCCTCGGCGATGCCATACCGTCGGCGCAGCGAGGGGTGGTTTTCATTAACGGCGGGATCATCGGGTATTGCACGGAATTTTCCCGCGTGCTGGGGGATATCGATCTCAACGGTCTGCCCGACCAGGAAACCGATGTCGCCGCCCTGGCCCGATTGCTGGTTCATGGTTGCCTGTGCGGGTATCAAACCGATTCGCTGCAGTTCGTCCTCAATAGCGTCAAACGGTCCCCCGCCGATAGCATCGCCTTGTCGATCAGCAGTCTGGTCCATGCCAATCGGATCGTCGGCGACGACCTCTCTCCCGCCCCGCCGACAACCAAAGACAGCCTGATCATCGATGCCGGAGTGACCGCCACTTCGTTGACGCTGGCCTATACGGCCACGACACGAATCGGCGCCCTGATGCTGATGTTGGAAACCGATTCCACTGCGGCCGTGCCGATAGTCTCGGAAAAGGGGTTCGGCCGCCAGGTGGCGTATGGCCGCTTCGACGGGCGGTTATGCCTAATTGTGTATGACATCGGGCGTACGGTGCTCCCTTCGGGGAAGTACGAATTGGGGAGCCTGCTTCTCCCCGGCCTGAGACGTTTGATATCCGCCAAGGCGGTTGATTACCAGGGCAATCCGGTCAAGGTCACTATCGTCGATGACTAATTGGGCCAGTTAGTCTACACTTTCAACATCAGCGCACCCAGGTGGGTCCGACTTTGGGTCGTGGACCGCCTCGGAAAATGTAGGTGACAACGTATACCGCATCGCCGACATTGATCGCCCCATCGCCGTTGGCGTTCGCCCGCCAGCGCGGCTCGATTGGAGGCGCCCCCCCGCGGAAAACATAGGTGACCAGATAAACCGCATCGCCGACATTCACCTGCCAGTCGCCGTTGGCATCCCCGGGAAGGTAATTAAAATCGAGGTGCCCCGGGCCGTCGCCGGCGATATAGGTATACAGCTTTCCGCCGGTGGAATCGAGGCGCACGACTTTATCGCCGAAACAGGTTACGAAGACGGTCGAGTCCTGGAAGGAGGCGATTCCCACCGCTCCGGAATCAACCACTATCGGACTGCCGCCGCCGTGCAGAATCTCTCCGGTCAGGGACCGATACTGCAACACTTCGCCGTCGGCCGCCCACCCCCCGGCGGCAAGATAGGCAATGTCATCCGGGCCGATGCAAATTTGGCCCGGTTGCCCGCCGATCGACAGGCTGTCGATGACGGTAGTATCCGTCGGTTCGATGATGTATATCATTCCCGGTATGGACCAGTAGTCGCCGGTACAGGAGACATGAATTCGTCCCAGGCGATCCATCGCCATGAACTGCGGGTTTTTCCCCACCGGGATGCTGGCGACCACGCTGTCGCCCCCGATATCGTACACCGCCACCATCCCCTGCCCCCAGCTCCAGGTGTTGAAATCATAGGCGGTGATGGCGATATAGGCGATGTTGCCGATGATGACGATTCCTTCCGGCGACAACCCGACCGTTTTCCGGGCCACCTCCTGATGCGTCACCGGATTGACCCGGGCCACGGCGTTTGCCGTCAGCAGGGTGACATATAACGTGGTATCGTCGGCAAAGGCCATCCAGTAAGGGTTTTCACCCGCCGGAAACGATATCCATCCGGCCGTTTTCTGATCATTCAGGTTGATAATCTGGATTTCGTCCGTCCCCGAACAGATGACATAGGCCAGGGTATCCCGGACGATGATCTGATTGGGATAAGAGTCGATATCCCGGCCGAGGGTCACGATATCATTGGTTACTTGTCCGGTCGTCAGGTTGATTTTGGACAAGGTCTCGCCGGTGCTGTTGATGACATAAGCGGTCGGATCGGCGGCGAAAACCGCGGCCGCGGCCGTGACAACAATAAAACCCCCCATGAGTAGTCTGGGTATCATGACTTGCTCCCGCGCTGATTGTTCTTGTGTCCGATATCGTTGAGATCGCAGGTTATCGAACACTCGAGCCCCCATTGCCGCCCCGGCATGGGGTAATGCCCGATGAGGACGTAGTCGGTTCCGTTCAGATTGTTGACCGTGTATGCGGCCTGGAACATCAGGCCGGCGGCGATCGTCTTGAAGCCGATCGAGGC
>JAAZOE010000167.1 GCA_012797915.1 Candidatus Zixiibacteriota bacterium
TATTCGTCGGCCGGGGGCGCCGGACCAATTCTGTTTCTTCCTGCGTATTCATCTCATCGGCTCTCGTCGATTCCTATCTATCAATAAACACGGTTGACCTCGTGTCGGTTCCTGACCAAATGCGCACCAGCCCAGGTCTCCCGCCGATGGAGGAAATTGTATGGAACAAACCTCTAAAATCGCCGTCCCTACCATAGAACTCGATCGTCGACGTCGTTGTTTCTTCCGGCGAGATACTTGTTGCCGGTTCGCCGCTGTCGAGGTATCATCAAAGGGAAATGAGGATACCATGATTGTCTGGTCGTTCATACCCATTCCGGCCGCGGCGATATCGGCCGTCTGGCTGGTATCGGAAATCATCCTGGGGCGAATGACCCGTTCGACCGGTCCCGAAGCCCGCCAGCGGGACCGATCGTCTTTGCGGATTCTCTGGATCACGCTCGCCGCGGCCATAACCGTCGGCATTTACCTCGGTTTGCACGGCATCGGCTTCATCGCTTATGGAAGCCGGATCGTCTCCATTGTCGGTCTCGTGCTCATCGTGCTGGGGATGGCTCTCCGCTGGGTCGCCATCGCCACCCTGCGGCGGTATTTCACATCCAACGTCAGCATACAGGCCGGGCATGAACTGGTGAATCGGGGATTGTATCGGATCGTCCGGCATCCGTCGTATGCCGGAAGCCTGCTGTCGTTCCTCGGCTTCGGCCTGACCTTCGCCAACTGGCTATCCGTGTTGGTCATTTTCGTGCCGGTCTTCTGTGCCTTTCTCTATCGTATCACCGTCGAGGAACACGCCCTGACCACCCACTTCGGCGACCGCTATACCAACTACTGCCGGACCACCAAGCGTTTAATCCCCGGGGTCTATTGATTCTGGCTGCCTGGTGCGCCACTCGCCTATGATACATTCCGATAAACTGCCGCCATTGCGGAAATCACCAGATTCGCCTATATTCCCGCCGACCGGGTCGAATATCGGTGGAACCCGGGTAACGATTTGGCGTTATACGGCGTATGGTCATATCAATGAGACGGATCCCGAAGACGACAACCATGGCCGCCCTGACGGTGGTATCTCTCTTGATCGCAAACGGTTGCGGCCAAAATAAGGCGGCCCCCTCCACGCGCGGCGGCGGGGGAGCCAAAACGCCGGTGGAGGTTCAAATCGTCCAGCCCCGCCTTCTGCAAAACAGCATCTCCACCACCGGGACGCTGCTGGCCAATGAGAACGTCCAGCTTCGCTCCGAGATCTCCGGACGAGTCGCCGGGATTTACTTCGAAGAGGGAAAACGGGTCAAGAAAGGGGAGTTGTTGTTGAAGATCAACGACGACGACCTGCAGGCCCAGCTCAAGGGGAAAGAAGTCGAGGAAAAACAGGCCGCCGATCAGGAATCCCGGCAGCGAAAACTCCGCGAGATCAACGTCGTCAGTCAGGAAGATTACGACCGGGACCTGAACGCCCTGCATCTGGTTCAGGCCCAGAAAGAGGCCCTGCTGGCGCAACTGGCCAAGACCGAGGTGCGGGCGCCGTTCGACGGCGTCATTGGCCTGCGCCATGTCAGCGCCGGTGGGTATGTCACCCCCAGCCTTGAAATTGCCGCCATTCAGGATGTCGATCCGATGAAGGTCGAGTTTTCGGCCCCGGAAAAACACGCCCAGAGAATACAGCCGGGGACCCCCGTCGCCATCCGGGTGGGCGATTCACGGGAAGCCTATGCCGGGACGGTCTACGCCGTCGAGGCGATGATCGACACCGGGACGCGGACGATTACCGCGCGGGCCAGGATTCCCAATCCGAACGGAACGCTCATCCCCGGCTCGTTCGCCCGGGTCGAGATCGCCCTGGAAGAACTTCAGCAGGCGATCGTGGTACCCTCGGGGGCAGTGATTCCGCGCATCAACGATGAAATCGTCTACCTGTGCCAAAACGGTTCGGCCCGCCTCGTCCCGGTAACCACCGGGATTCGGACCGACAGCGGCACACAGATCACCCAGGGATTGACCCCCGGCGACACGCTGATCGTCAGCGGCCTGTTGCAGCTGATCGACGGCAGGCCGGTCCAAATCACAGCCATCACCGGGAACTAGGACCGCCGCGCCGATGAATATCTCCTCCGTCAGCATCAACCGCCCGGTTCTCTCGACCGTGCTGTCCATCCTGATCGTCCTGTTCGGAGTGATCGGCTTCCTTTTCCTGGGCGTCCGCGAATACCCCAGCGTCGATGCCCCCATCGTGACCGTCAGCACCAGCTACACCGGGGCCAACGCCGATGTCATCGAGTCGCAGATCACCGAACCGCTGGAGGAATCGATCAACGGCATCGCCGGTATCCGTTCATTGACCTCTTCCTCCTCGGACGGCCGCAGCCGGATCACCGTCGAATTCGAACTCGGCATCGACATGGAGGCGGCCACCAATGACGTCCGCGACCGCGTCTCGCGGGCGATTCATGATCTGCCCAAGGATGTCGACCCGCCCAATATTTCCAAATCGGATGCCGATGCCAGCCCAATCCTGGCCGTGATTCTGCAGAGCGACCGGCGGTCTCTTCTGGAACTGTCCGAAATCGCCAACGATGTCTTCAAGGAACGGCTGCAGACCATCCCCGGCGTCAGCGAGGTCGGCGTTTGGGGCGAAAAACGGTACGCCATGAAGCTGTACCTCGATCCGGCCCGTCTGGCCGCCCACGGCCTCACCCCCCTGGACGTCAAAAACGCCCTCGATCGGGAAAACGTCGAGCTTCCCTCCGGACGGGTGGAAGGGTATAACACCGAGTTGTCCATCCGCACCTTCGGCCGCCTGACCACCGCCGATGAGTTCAACAATCTCATCATCAAACAAACCAACGGCTCGGTGGTCAAGTTCCGCGATATCGGCCGGGCCGTCCTGGCACCCGAGGACGAGCGGTCGAGCATGCGCGGCAGCGGCGGCATCCCCATGATCAGCATCAACCTGGTCCCCCAGCCCGGCTCCAATCATATCGCCATCGCCGATGAGTTCCATCGCCGCACCAAGCAGATCATGAAAGATCTGCCCGAGGACATCCACCTGACCACCGGCATGGATACGACCGTCAACATCCGCCGCGCCATCACCGAGGTGGCCGAGACCCTCATCATCGCCTTCCTGCTGGTCATGCTGGTCATTTTCATCTTCTTGCGGCACTGGCGGACGACCATCATCCCGATGCTGGCCATCCCGATTTCGCTGGTCGGCGCCTTCTTCATCATGTACCTGGCCGGGTTCTCCATCAACATCCTTACCCTGCTGGCCATCGTCCTGTCCACCGGCATCGTCGTCGATGACGCCATCGTCGTGCTGGAAAACATCTACAAGCGGATCGAAAAGGGGGTCGATCCGATTCAGGCCGGACACCAGGGTTCGAAAGAAATCTTCTTCGCCATCATCTCGACCACCATCACCCTGGCCTCCGTGTTTCTGCCGATCATGTTCCTGCAGGGGTTGTCGGGACGGCTCTTCCGCGAGTTCGGCGTGGTCGTAGCCGGATCGGTGCTGATCTCGGCGTTCGTCTCCCTGACCCTGACCCCGATGATGAGCGCCCGCTTCCTCCACAGATCGACGCACGAAAACAGACTGTTTGAACTCAGTGAGCGATGGTTCAATCGCCTGCTGGCGGGGTATCAGCGCTGGCTGCGGGCCTTCACTACCCGGCGCTGGCTGGCCCCGGCCGTCATGATCGCCTCGGTGGCCATCATCTTCGGCATCGGCTCGCTGCTGCGCTCGGAGCTGGCCCCCCTGGAGGACAAGAGCCGCCTGATGATCAACGCCACCGCCCCGGAGGGGACCTCCTACGACGCCATCTCCGCCTATATGGACAAGCTCATCGCCGTGGTCGATACCCTGCCGGAAAAAGAGGTCATGATGGCCATGTCCGGGGGATTCGGCGGCGTCAACAGCGGATTCGTCCGCATCGGTCTGGTCCGGCCGGGAGAGCGGCAGCGGAGCCAGCAGGAGATCGCCGACGCCCTGACCGTCGCCCTGAAAGATCACACCTTCGCCCGCACCTACGTCACCCAGGAACAGACCATCGGCGCCGTGCGGGGACGGGCCCTGCCGGTGCAGTATGTCATCCAGGCCCAGACCTTCGACAAACTCCGCGCGGTCATCCCGGCCTTCATGGAGAAAGCCCAGGCCAGCCCGATCTTCCAGATCGTCGACCTGGACCTGAAATTCAACAAGCCGGAACTGACCATCGAGATCGACCGCGAACGGGCCCGCTCGCTGGGGGTGACCGTCGAGGACATCGCCTCGACCCTCCAGCTTTATTTCAGCGGCCAGCGGTACGGCTATTTCGTCGTCAACGGCAAACAGTATTCGATCATCGCCCAGGCCGACAGGGCCAACCGCAACGAACCGCTCGATATCAGCTCCGTCTATGTCCGCAACAGCGCCGGCGAGTTGATTCAGCTGGACAACCTGGTGACCATGTCCTACCGCAGCAGCCCGCCGCAGATGTATCATTTCAACCGGTATATGTCGGCCACGGTGATGGCCTCGACGGCCAAAGGATACACCATCGGCGACGGCATCGAGGAGATGGACCGGATCGCCGCCGAGACGCTGGATGAATCGTTTTCCACCAGCCTGGCCGGGTCGGCCAAGGATTTCATGGAAAGCTCCAACACCCTGCTGTTCGCCTTCCTGCTGGCCCTGACCCTGGTCTATCTGATTCTGGCGGCACAGTTCGAAAGCTTCCGCGATCCGTTCATCATCATGTTCACGGTGCCTTTGGCGCTGGCCGGCGCGGTGCTGTCGCTGTGGTTGTTCGGCCAGACCCTCAACATCTTCAGCCAGATCGGCATCATCGCCCTGATCGGCATCGTCACCAAAAACGGCATCCTGATCGTCGAGTTCGCCAACCAGCGCAAGGCGGCCGGGTTGTCCATCACCGAGGCGGTGCTGGATGCCGCCGCGCAACGGTTCCGGCCGATTTTGATGACCAGCCTTGCTACCGTCTTCGGCGTTCTGCCGATCGCGTTGGCCCTGGGCGCGGCCGCCAAAAGCCGCGTCTCGATGGGGATCGTCATCATCGGCGGCCTGATCTTTTCGCTCGGCCTGACCTTGTTCATCATCCCGTCGCTGTACATGTCGCTGTCGTCGGCCAAGAAACCATCCGCCAGCGTCTTCCACCCCGACACCGCCGCGATTCCGCACGAGTAATCCACATACATTTTATTGACGGCAAGTCAGTTAGGAGGAATCAGCAATTCAGGGTTGATTGTGTCATCGATAGTTCTTGCATTGCTCATTGTTGTGTGTTACAATGACATTACAATTTTAATAAGCGGTTTGTACGGTGAAGCAGGGTGGAATTCCCTCGCTGTCGCGCAACGGCCAAAGCCCGAACCCGTACAATACGTCCCTTCAAGGACCCGCGTTTGGCTCGCGTCAAGCCTGGGACAGAGGTTTGCTAAATGGCTTGGCGTTGGTGCCAGGCTAATTTTTTGGAGCAAACCTATGTTTGAACGGATTCAAAAGCGAAACAGCCAGATCGTCCCCTTCGAAGAGGCCAAGATTTCCTCAGCAATCGCCAAGGCCGGACGCGCAACCGGCGAATTCGGCTCGCCTGAAGCAGAAACCCTCATGCGGATGGTCCTAATGCGTGCCGAGCGCTTGTATACAGGCCAAATCCCACACGTTGAGCAGATTCAGGACGTCGTCGAAGACGTGCTGTTGCGTTCGGACTTCAAGAAAACCGCCAAAGCGTACATTCTCTACCGCGATCAGCACAAGCAACTCCGCGACATCGCCAATGCTGTCAATAACGGGTTGGTCGAGAAGTACCTGAAGCAGTCTGACTGGAAGGTCAAAGAAAATAGCAACATGGCGTACTCCTTGCAGGGACTGAACAACTATATCTCCAGCGAAATCAGCAAAAACTACTGGCTCAACAAGATCTATCCGGAGCCGATCCGCCAGGCCCACACCCAAGGAGATTTTCACATCCATGATTTGAACATTCTTTCGGTATACTGCGTGGGCTGGGATTTGTACGACCTCTTGAGTGAGGGGTTTACGGGCGTGGAAGGCAAGGTTTCGAGCAAGCCGCCGAAGCATTTTCGGTCAGCACTCGGGCAGGTCGTCAACTTCTTCTACACGCTGCAGGGCGAAGCGGCAGGCGCGCAGGCATTCAGCAACTTCGACACGCTCCTTGCTCCGTTCATCCGATACGACAAGCTGACCTATGCCGAGATGAAGCAAGCGCTGCAGGAGTTCCTGTTCAACGTCAACGTGCCGACACGGGTCGGTTTCCAAACGCCGTTTACGAACGTGACACTGGACCTGACCGTGCCCGGCCATTACGCGGACCAACCCGTCATTATCGGGGGCATGCCTCAACAGGAGACCTACGCTCAATTCCAGGAAGAAATGGACTGGTTCAACAAAGCTTTTCTGGAGGTGATGGCCGAAGGCGATGCCAGTGGTCGGGTGTTTACATTCCCAATTCCGACCTACAACGTAACCAAAGATTTCCAGTGGGATAGTGACGTGAGCCGGATGCTGTGGAAAGTGACCGGCAAGTATGGCCTGCCGTACTTTTCCAACTTCATCAATTCGGACATGGACCCGGAAGACGCCCGGTCCATGTGCTGCCGTTTGCGGATTGACAACCGCGAACTGAAGCAGCGGGGCGGAGGATTGTTCGGCGCGAATCCGCTAACCGGCTCCATCGGGGTGGTGACTATCAACCTGCCTCGCATCGGCCTCACTGCCAAGACACGAGGGGAATTCTTGGAACGGCTTGGGACGCTTATGGATCTAGCGAAGGAGAGCCTTGAGGTCAAGCGCAAGGTGCTGGAGCGGTTCACGGACGCTGACCTCTATCCATACACGAAATTCTATCTGCGGAACATCAAGAGCCATCTTAAGGCCTACTGGAAAAATCACTTTTCGACTATCGGGCTGGTTGGGATGAACGAAGCCTTAGAGAACCTCTTAGGCGAAAATATCGCAACGGCAGACGGCAAGGCATTCGCGCAGGAAGTCATGGATACCATGCGTTCCACGCTTGCAACATACCAGGATGGAACCGGCAACAACTACAACCTTGAAGCGACCCCTGCCGAGGGGACAACCTACCGGCTCGCGCTTCTTGATCAGGCCGAATTCCCGAATGCGATCTTCGCTAACGGCAAAGGGAAAGATGTCAAGAATCCGTTTTACACCAATTCCACGCATTTGCCTGTCAATTTTACGGACGACATTTTTGAGGCACTTGATCTACAGGATGACCTACAGACTAGGTACACGGGCGGTACCGTGATGCACCTTTTCGTTGGCGAACGCGTCAATGACGCTGACGCAGTCAAGCAGTTGGTGAATACCATTTGCCATCGTTATCGCTTGCCGTACTTCACGCTCACGCCGACCTTCAGCGTCTGTCCCAATCACGGGTACATATCCGGTGAAATGGAAACCTGCAAGGACTGCGGCAGTTCCTGTGAAGTATACTCGCGTATCGTCGGGTACTTGCGGCCGGTCAACCAGTGGAACAACGGCAAGCGGGCGGAATTCAGCATGCGACGCATGTATCAAGCGGACTTACAACAAAGGCAACTGGCATTATGATCATCGGCGGGCTTCAGCACCTTTCCCTCATCGACTACCCTGGTGTTCCGTGCGCCGTGCTGTTCACGCGCGGCTGCAATTTCCGATGCCACTACTGTCATAATCCTGAGCTCGTTGTGCCGGAACAGTTCGGTCAGGAAGTACCGCTTGCCGAGGTGTACGGCTTTCTCAAGCTACGCCAAGGCAAGTTGCAGGCAGTGTGCGTTACCGGCGGCGAGCCGACGCTCCACCTTGATCTTCCTGATATGTTGAGGAAAATCAAAAGCCTGGACTACTTGGTCAAGCTCGACACAAACGGGAGTCAACCGGAATTTCTAGAGAGGATGTTCGACGATGAGCTCCTCGACTACGTCGCAATGGACATTAAAGCCCCGCTTGCGGACTATGAGAAGATTACCGGAGTTCACTTGCCCCAGGAGCGGCTTGCGAGGAGCATCGAGGCAATCATTACCTCCGGAATCGAGTATGAGTTTCGGACAACAATAGTAACGTCTCTCACCACCAAAGATGATATCCGTCATATCGCTCGCACTATACGCGGCGCGAGACGATATTATCTACAGGCATTTGTCCCAACCAAGATGTTGGATTCTAGATTGCGGAATGAGCACCGCTATTCCTCAGAAGAACTCACCCAACTCGCCAAAGAATTGGAGACAGATGTGCAACTCTGCGGTGTGAGAAATATGTCCGAAATGTCGGAAGTGGATTAAAATCAAAGACACTGGTCGGTGGCCCACCCTTTAGGGGTGGGGAAAACCGTGCCCCGGCCGATGTCCACATCGGCCGGGGTGCCCCGCCGCTTGGGTCGTGTTGAGAAACCCCGGCTTTGGATGTGGGGTCTATACATTGTCCGTGAGCGCGGCCAAGGAGTAGTTTGAGCGCCATGAACGCGTCAGAAAACGGCGGATGAGACGTCGGAAGGCATCGGAGATCGATAAAACGACCGAAAAACCAATAAAAGCAGCCGCCAAACGCTTGAAATTCATCACCGCCGCGATCAGCAGACACTGCACCCGCATCTTGGCCAGACCGCGCCGCCACGCCCGCCGCAACCCGTGCCATTGTTTCGCCTCCGCAAACACCCCCTCAATCACCGGCGCCCGAGATCGGTAGAATTGCCGAAAACTCGCCGTCCGACTGTCCGCCCGAAGACGGATCAACGCCGCATGATGAGAGCCGACCTGTATCGTCCGATACTGGTGACGTGTACACCGTTCCCGCAACACACAATCCCGACAGGCCGCCTTCGAAGCCCGATACCGTCGCCGTCCGGAACGTGTCGTATCCAACCCGATATACCGCAGTATCGCCCCGGCTGGACAGGTAAACTCATCCCGTTGCTCATCATAGCTAAAATCTTCCACCGTGAAACCATCGCGCCCGGCGCATGTCACCGGCTTCTGCGCCGGACTGACCAACCGAATCCCGCGCTCCTCCAACGCCGCTCGATTCTGTCCGCTGCCATACGACATGTCGCCACACACCGCCTCCGGCGCCGCCCCCAAGTGATCCCTAACCTCATCTATCAGCGACACCATCTCCGTATCGTCAGCCCGATTAGCCGGAAAAACCTTCACCCCCACCACGACTCGGGATTGTCCATCCGCCACCGTCGCCTGCTTATACCCCGGCGCTTTCTTCCCCCCAGGAAAACGGCCCAAACGAGCCTCCGGGTCGGGACTGTCCACCGTGCCCACCCGATTCGCATCCAAATCCGCCCGGATCGTGGTCGCGTCCACATGGACAATCTTCCCGTCGATCAGGCCACTGGCTCGGCACTGCGCAATGCTCCGGGTAAACACCTCATTGAACACCGTATCGCCAAGTCGATCCATGACCTTCGACAAGGTCGAATGGTCCGGCAATGGCTCGCTCAGGCCATAACCGATGAACCAGCGATACCCCATGTGCAGGTTGACCTCCTCCAAAAGCGAACGCACCGAACCAATCCCGGTGATGGCCTGCAGCAAAAACAACCTGACGATGACCTCCGGATCAATCGATGGCCGCCCGTTGTCCTGACAATAACAGGGTCGAACCGACTCGTGCACGAAACCCAGGTCCAGAACCTGATTCAACCGGTACAACCAGTGGGTTCGGGGAACCAGCGCATCCAAGGACGGCGCCAGCGTCATCTCCGTCTGATGTATCTCTCGTTTGCTTTGCATCAACCAAGGCTAGAAAACAACAACCATAACACCAAGACTTTTTCAACAGGCCCAAAAGGGCGAGGGGAGAAGATGGAGTGCAGACCACCGGGGCGGTGATAATTCCCTGTATTTTCATGTTCGTCTTCCGGTTGCGGGAAAATGGGTTCGATTGGTTACTTTTTGATGGGGACCCGATTCGCCTGTCCTGAATGGCGGGACAGGTGGACAATCCACCCTCAAGCCAAAAGCTTGAGGGTGCCACCCGGAGACGGGTACGGGCAACCGTCGGCGGCGAAGGGGATCGGGCAACCGAGCACAACGCGGCG
Source organism: Candidatus Zixiibacteriota bacterium (assembly GCA_012797915.1). Taxonomy (GTDB): domain Bacteria; phylum Zixibacteria; class MSB-5A5; order GN15; family JAAZOE01; genus JAAZOE01. The sequence continues at coordinate 10,071 of JAAZOE010000167.1, forward strand.
GGGACACGGTCGAATCCCGACCCGGAGGGTCGGGGCACCCAATGGCTGGAGATTGTGTCCTGTTTGCGCTCGACAGGCGGGCCGAGGCGGTAAATAGTCCTCATATATATGGCGCCGGATTGTCCTTTACCACCAACTCGGTGTTGATCTGGCGTCGCGTTTGACCAGGAAGGAGCGGGTGCGATGGTACTTACACCCACCTGCCAGTCCCGCCGAAGGCGGGATTCTGGGTGGGGTACCCCGTACACCGCGCATGAAATATTTCGCGAATTATTACCGGACAATGAATGGATGGTCTCTCGCATTTCGGTCGCCGCCCCCCAAGTCAAAGTACTTGCCACAGTTTGAGCATAGCAGAGAGCGCCCGCCCTCTTCTCTCGTGGTAATAATTCCCCTGACAATCTTTTTATCAACATCCCAACACCGCGGGCAAACTGGGGTATCGGTTTTTTCCTTTGAAAAGGGGTCATTTCTTACCCAATAGATCCCTTTATCGAAATCGATTGTCTGTTGCACCTCCACTTGCTCACGGAGATTCCTGTTTTCTCCTCGCAATCGCAGATTCTCTTCGCGAATTCCCTGAAGTTCTTCACGAACGTTCAACAGGGCTTCGTATAAGTCCATTCGCTGTAATTCTTTTAACAGCGTTGCTGCATCCTTAAGCGCGTCGTAGATAGTCATTAATCGCCCTCCAAGCGAAACGAGAGGGATGGCGCGGGGCCGATCCCTCTCGTGATGATGCCAAAACTATGATGCGTCGCCGAAATCGGCTTAGTACATGTCCATGCCGCCCATGCCGCCGCCACCGGGCATCGGAGGCATCGCCTTCTTCTCCTCCGGCTTCTCAGCGATGACCGCGTCGGTCGTCAAAAGCAATCCGGCGATCGAGCTGGCGTTCTCCAGCGCGATGCGGGTCACCTTGGCAGGATCGATCACGCCGGCCTTGATGAGGTCTTCATAGACCAGGGTCTGGGCGTTGAACCCGAAGGCGCCTTTCTGGTCGCGCACTTTGCTGACCACGATCGAGCCTTCCTCGCCGGCGTTTTCGGCGATCTGGCGGATCGGCTCTTCGAGCGCGCGCTTGACGATCAGGACGCCGATGTTGTCATCGCCCGGGAGTTTCAGAGCGCTGACGGCCTCGACCGCCCGCAGCAGCACCACGCCGCCACCGGGGACGATCCCCTCTTCGACGGCCGCGCGAGTGGCATGCAGAGCGTCCTCGACCCGAGCCTTCTTTTCCTTCATCTCGGTCTCGGTGGCCGCGCCGACATTGATGACCGCCACGCCGCCGGCCAGCTTGGCCAGCCGTTCCTGCAGTTTCTCGCGGTCGTAGTCGGAGGTGGTTTCATCGATCTGCTTGCGAATCTGGTCGATGCGGGCCTTGATCTTGGTCGTGTCGCCGGCGCCCTCGACGATGGTGGTGTTGTCCTTGTCGATGGTGATCTTCTTGGCACGGCCGAGATCGGAGACCACGGCGTTTTCGAGCTTGAAGCCGACTTCCTCGGAAATCACCTGGCCACCGGTCAGGATGCCGATATCCTCGAGCATCGCCTTGCGGCGGTCGCCGAAGCCGGGAGCTTTCACCGCGCAGACCTTGATGGTGCCGCGGAGCTTGTTGACGACGAGAGTCGCCAGCGCCTCACCCTCGACATCCTCGGCGATGATGAGGAGCGGCTTGCCCATCTGGGCGACTTTTTCCAGCACCGGGAGCAGGTCTTTCATGTTGGAGATTTTCTTGTCGTGGATCAGCACCAGGCTGTCTTCCATGGTCGCTTCCATGGTTTCGGGATCGGTGACGAAATAGGGGGACAGATAGCCGCGGTCGAACTGCATCCCCTCGACGACGTCCATGTCGGTGACGGCGGTCTTGGATTCCTCGATGGTGATGACGCCGTCCTTGCCGACCTTTTCCATCGCCTGGGCGATCAGGTCGCCGATGGACTTGTCGTTGTTGGCGGAGATGGCGCCGACCTGGCTGATTTCGCTCTGGCCGCTGACCGGCTTGGACATCTTCTTGATTTCGCCGACGGCGACTTCGACGGCTTTCTCGATGCCGCGCTTGACGGCCATGGCGTTGGCGCCGGCGGTGATGTGCTTGATCCCCTCGCCATAGATGGCCTGGGCCAGCACGGTGGCGGTGGTGGTGCCGTCGCCGGCGATATCACTGGTCTTCGAGGCGACTTCACGCACCATCTGGGCGCCCATATTTTCGAACACGTCCTCGAGATCAATCTCCTTGGCCACGGTGACGCCGTCCTTGGTGATGGTCGGAGACCCTAATTTCTTGTCGATACAGACATTGCGGCCCCGGGGACCCAGGGTCACCTTGACGGCATCGGCCAGCTTGTCCACGCCCTTGCGAAGTTTTTCGCGGGCTTTCACATCGTATTCTATGAGTTTTGCCATGATATCATCTCCCTTTGGTTATTCCACGATCGCCAAAACGTCGGATTCGCGCATGATGAGCATTTCTTCGCCGTCCACCGAGATTTCGGTGCCGGAGTATTTGCCGTAGAGAATTTTGTTGCCGACTTTGACGGTCATCGGGATGACCTTGCCGTCCTCGGTCTGACGGCCGGTGCCGACGGCTTTGACTTCGCCGTGCATCGGCTTTTCCTTGGCGGTATCGGGGATGATGATGCCGCCTTTCTTGACTTCAGCCGGTTCGATTGGCTTAACCATGACTCGATCGGCCAGTGGTCTGATGTTCATACTGCATCCTCCTTAAAGTTTCCGTTTCAGGACTGTATATCTTTTTGTGTTTTCTGCTTACTTGCCCTATTAGCACTCACTCCAATTGAGTGCTAACGGGCTGACAATAAAAAAAACCGCCGTATTCCTGTCAAGCGATTTTCGGAAAATTATAACCCGGCAGTATCTCAAAAGTTCCGACGGTGGTCCGATTTTATCGACAATCAAGGCAGAGAGTTGTAGTCGGCTATAAGTTTAATTCCCTCAAGGGTTAAGGTTTGGACGACGGCGGTGACGTATTTGCAGTCGGGGGCATAGATTTCGGCCTCGCCGCCGGTGACGATGACCGGGACCCGATGGCCGAATTCCTCGAAAATTCTTTCCAAGACATTGTCAATCAATGCGATAGTGCCGTAATACAGCCCCGATTTAATCGCCTCGGCCGTGGTTTTACCGATGACTCTTCCCGGCTTTTCGATCCGGACCTCGAATAGCCGGGCGGCCTTTTGGGCCAAGTTCGCCCCGGCGGTTTGCGGTCCGGGGGCGATGATCCCGCCGAGGTAATTGCCGGATTCGGCGACGACATCGAAGGTCGTGGCGGTGCCGATATCGACCACCACCAGGGCCGATTTGTACCGGGCGTACCCGGCGGCGGCGTTGGCCAAGCGGTCGCTGCCGACCTCACTGGGATCGGTGTAGTCGATCTTGAACGGTAGTTTGATTCGGGCGGAGATGATGAGCGGTTCGATCTTGAAATAGGCGCGGGTCATCCGTTCATAGATGCCGGTCAGGCAGGGGACGACCGAGCAGACGGCCACCCGACTGACTTCGGCGGCGGGATCGGGAATGTGATGGCGCAGCAAGGAAGTAACGGCCAGGCCGGCCTCATCGGCGGTGAGGGCATGGTTGGAGCCGATCCGGAAATGGGCGGCCAGTTCCTTGTCCCGGAAGACGCCGACGACGGTGTCGGTGTTGCCGATATCGATTGCCAGTAGCATGGGGGGAATATAGGCAATCGAGCGGGGGGAATCAAGGGGTATGGAGTATACGACGGCTGAGAGCTGCTCAGCAGCAGACAATTGTCTTCCGCAGGGTCACAATCCGCCTCCGGCGGATCAGGACCCTGCGGGACGTCCATTTGAAATGGGGGACTCCCGGCAGATGTGGATCCGCCGCGGCGGACCGGGCACAGGGATAGCACCCCCAAACAAGGGGCGTGTTGAAAAAGTCCACAAATCTGAAAGGACCA
>JAAZOE010000168.1 GCA_012797915.1 Candidatus Zixiibacteriota bacterium
GGGAACAGCGGGGCCGCCTGTACGGTCACACCCTTGACAAAAATCCAAAAGGACAGCCCATAAAGGCTCCAGCCCAAAAAATAACCGCCGTAAATTGCCGCCGCAAGGGATTTGTTGATTTCCAAACGGATGGCTTTACGCTTGAAGAAGACGAAGATACGGTTGAGAATCGTCTCCATGTGCCGGGGAAAGACAACGGTCCACAGGGACACCAGCAAAATCGCCACGCCGATTAAAATCAGACCGGTGGTGGCGTAGGGAATGCGGGAATAATCATCGATTCCTCCGGGGGAGAGCATCAGGAAGACGACGCCGCAAAGCAGCCCCGACGGCACCGCAAACAACTCTGTCAGGCCGAAGGAGGTCAACGCCTCTTCCTCGGTGATCCCCTCTTTCCTGGCCAGGACGATCATGCCGAACATTTGCCAGACTTTGCCGGGAATATAGCGGCCCAGGTTGGCGATATAGGACACCTTGAAGGCTTTGGCCGGGCCGATCCGTCGGCCCAGCGACAGGATGATCAACCGCCAGACCGATGACATGATAAAGAAGGTGAAAACGCACAGGGCGGTGGCCAGAACCAGCAGCGGATAATTGACCTGCCACCGATAAGCGGCAACCTTGCCCCAGTTGTCGACCAGTTGTTTGCCCAGAAAGTAAAAAATCACTCCGATCAACACGACCTGGGTGATGCGCCAGAGCACCTGTTTGGCCGTCGGCGTCATCAGGCGGTCCCTTTCCGTGGTGATGCAACCGATATAAACAGTTCTCGGACCCGATCGATCAGAACCGGGGTCGCAAATCGTTCCATCGCCCGCGCATGCCCTGCCGCCCCCAGGCGGTCCCGGAGAGCCGGATCGGAGAACAATTTCCACAGGCATCCGGCCAGGGCATCGACGTCGCCGGGCGGGTATAACAGACCGTTGACCTCGTCCTCGATGATATCGACGATCCCTCCCGATCGGGCTCCGATAACCGGCCGACCGGTCAGTCCGGCTTCAACCAACACCAGCCCGAAGCCCTCCCCTTCCGAAGACAACACCACGATATCGCTTTGCCGATACAACTCTCCCAGCTTCTGTTGAGCCACCAGCGGGACAAACTCGAACCGATCGCCCAGATGCTCCCGGTCGACCAGCGCTTTCAATTCGGACTCCAATGGTCCTTCGCCAACCATGACCACCCGGAACCACAAACCCTCCCCGGCGAGTTTGGCGGCGGCAGCGATGATATCATCCAATCGCTTTTGCCGGGTGAACCGCGCCACCGAGAGGAGGACCGGCGGGTCATTATGGGGAGGGGCCGTCCTGGGAAAGGTTTCCATGCCGATCGGCATGGGAATGACGGCCACCCGGTCGGCGGCGATGGAATCCACATGTCGCAGGAGTCGATCCTTGAGAAAGGAGGAGACAACCGTTGCCCGGTCGGTCCGCCGATAGACGTACCGGCTGAGAATTTTCGTCAGTCCCTTCTTCTCCAGCAGGGAAATATCGGTGCCGTGAGATGACACCACCAGGGGGATATTCCGCCGGGCGGCAATCCGGGCGGCGACCAAACCGGGGGGAATCCACCAGTTGGCCCATATCAGATCGGGCTGGATGCGTCGACAGACCTCATCGGCGGCGCGATGGAACGACCGGAGGAACCCGGCGAAGACGACCTTTCCCCACCAGGATCCGGCGACTTCCTGATGCATGCCGCCGCCATAGGCGATCGGTTTCTTCTCGGACAACGGGTAGGCAAAACGGATAATCCCGACGCCGTCGATGGTTTCTTCGCGGGCCAACCCAGGGGCGTGGGGGCAGACCACGGTGACAGTCATGCCCCGGGCGACCAAACCAGCCGACAGGCGATGCAGGTACAGGGCGGTCAGGTCGCCCCGGCGGCGGATGTAATTATGGGTGATGATGACGATGTTCAACGGTTCTGCTCGTCGACGTCGGCCTTCCGGCCGTTGATATCCGCTTCCAGTTTCTGGACCGCCTGGCGGACCCCGGCCAATTCTTCCTTGATGGCGGTCAGCGCCTCGGCCAAGAATCCGAGGACAAAGAACGAGACCCCCATGACCGACAACAGAATGACCAGATACAGCAGGGGCCGATGCCCGGCATTGAGGGCGAACCGCAAATAGACGGCAACCAGACCGATGATGAAGGCGGCGATGATGAGTATCGCCCCCGGCACCCCGAAAAACAACAATGGTTTCTTGAGCAGGGTCATCTGTGATTTGACCGCCAGCATATCCATCACCCCCACCGGGATGCGCCAGAATCCGGAGAACTTGGACTGTCCGCTGTGGCGGGGATAGAGCGGCATCTTGACCTCATCCACCCGGTATCCCTGCTGGACCGCCATGGCCACCAGATAGCGATGCCAGTCGCGGCGCAGGAACATCCCTTCCACCACCTCGCGCCGGAACGCCTTGACCGAATTGAGATCATGCACCTTGAGGTTGAAGATTCTCCGGGATAGCGCGTTGTAGACCGAGGAAACGAATCGTTTGCTGTATTGCCCCTGCTTCCAGCCGGTGACCATGTCGTTTCCTTCGTCGATTTTGGCGATCATGGCCGGGATATCTTCGGGCAGATACTGCAGGTCGGCGGGATAAAAAACGAAAATCTCCCCCCGGGCCGCGGCGAAGCCGGTCTGCAGCGCCTCCGTCAAACCCCGGTTGTGGCTGTGGGTCAGGACCCGCAGGAAATCATAGTTCGCCCCGAGCGCGGCCAGCAGCGCCGCCGTCCGATCGACGGAACCGTCGTCCACCACGACCACCTCAAAGGTAAATCCGGCCGAGGTCTTCATGGCGGCGAACCGTCGGCACAACTCCTCGACGTTTCCCTCTTCGTTGAAGGCCGGGACGACGATGGAGACCCGCGGGTCACAGCTGGGAGTCGATGGTTGCATCCAAAGAGTCCTTTATATAGTCATTGATATAATCGTCGAAATCGTGATATCCCAGATCGTACCGCGTGGCCAGGTCGATTTCCTGCCGTCCCGTAAACCGCCACATCTCATCGCCGCTGCTGTCGGCCTTGGCAATATACGCCTTCCCCAGCAGGTAGTGAAGATTAAAATCGGTCGGCGAGAAGGCCGCGGCCCGGGAAAACAGCGTCACCGCACTGTCGGGATTGCCCCGGGCCAGCGCGAAAAAACCGGCGAAAAGATGACCGGTGATGTTCTCCGGATTGAGCCGCAGGAATCGCCGCAGGTAGGCATCACCGGAGTCAGGCAGGTTCCGATCGTAGAACCGGGTGGCTTTCTCGAAATTGGAATAGAGGTACTCCGCCGCCCGCGGGTTGCCGGTCCGGCGGGCGATGCGGTAGATCGAAACCTTGCGGCAGTTGATGTAGTAGTGACAGACCAGCTCGGCCTTGTCCAAAACCTGCGGATACAACTGCCGGGCGACCTCCTCGTTGGAATGCTCCAGCACCAGATGCGTAATCGGATACCGCCGGAACATGAGCGAATCGGGACGGGTGGTGCCGAAGATGTTGATGACGCATCCCAGGTCATTTTCCAGGGCCAGGGCCGGCGCATACGGCCCGGAGATGACCGCTCCGGGGGACAAGATCATCCCCAGATCGCGCGACGCCTGCCGGGTGGTGTACAACGGCTCGGCGGCCCAGGCCAGGTAGTTTTTCCCATGGAATCCCAGCGCCGCCAGGATCACCAGGGCGACCACGCCGTACCGGATCGGGGCCGGAATCGTCAGCGAAGCGGGCGGTTTGAACCGCGCCATGAGCGCGTAGAGGATCACGACCGCCAGCACCGGCGCGGCGACCGGGAGGAAATATTCGCGGAAGGTGAAATCGATTCCCAGATTTACGGTCACGGCGCTGGCCAGCTGATAGGCGACCAGAAGCAGCAGAATGAAGAATACCATCGCGAACGGTATGGACTTCTCAAACAGGCTGCTCTTTTCCCGGCAATGCAGCAGGTAGGCGATTCCGGCGGCAGTCAGCGCTCCCAGCGGGAAGATCATCGCCGTCTGATACCGGACCGGTTGATAATTCCAGGGCATCTGCGACAGGTAGGTGCTGATCAGCCAGCCGGCCAGCAGGATCAGGATTGGCCGCGGCGTTTCCCTGGCCGTTTGTTTTGCCCCCGCTTTGAGCAGTTGCGCCGCCAGAATGAGACAGACCACTACCGCGGCAATTCCCTCGACCGGCATCCGGTCGAAAAAGACGGCGTCCTTGCCGAAGGTCAGAAATTTCCAGACGAATTTCGAAATGGACATCAATCCTTCGGGGGCGCCGTACAATCCGAAGGCCTGTTCCGAGACATACCCGGCCAGCATGGTCGCATTCGGCCGAAAGATGAGAACGTACCATACGCCGACGACGACGATGAATCCCCCGATCGCCCAGACCGCCTGCCGTACCGCCGCTTTGTCATCCAGATAGAAGCGGCGATAGAAGTAGTACAGAATCGGCGCGCCCAGAAAACCGAGGGCGATGATCTTGCCGAAGACAACGGCCGAGGCGAAACAGGCGCCGAAGAGCAGATGCCCGATCGACCGGTTTTGGCCATAGACCAGACACAGTAAGCCGAGGATGAACAGCGCATTCATGCCCGTTTCCAGAAACGGCCTGCGGCCGAAGAATATCCCCAAGTAATTGACGGCGATGAAGAATATCGATAGCAGGGCCGCGCCGTTGCCCAGCCCTTTGCGGACCACCAGATAGAACATAAGAACCGAAAGCAGCGTCAACAGCAGACCGACCAGGTTGGCTTGATAGGTCCCCACGCCCAACCAGCCGTACACCAGCCGGGAAACCGCCGAGACCAAGGAATACTGATAGGTGACATACCGGTGATCCTGATATGGATTCCAGTCGCCGGTCTGGACGGCGTTGCGGGCGTAGACGGTGTATTGCGGCGGATCGGTTTCGATATCCTGCGAGAAGGAGATTTTATTGGGCGGATCGGCCGAGAGGTGATTGAGGCGAACAAACAGGGCCAGGCCGAAAATCAGGACGAACGCCACCAGTTCCCATCGCCGGGGCAGAGACAGGAAGAATTTGTCGGTCGGTTCAGTCATGAACGAGGTCTCTTCCGCAATGGGAGCCAATCTACGCCCGATTCGGGCGGGGGTCAAGTGGATTATCGAACCGCACCGGTGACGGGGCTGCGCAACGGGCGGCGGAAATCACCGGGGCGACCGGAACGACGAGCCGGTTATTTCTGAACGACCGACAGCCGGTCATCCCATTTTTTCGTGGCCCGGTACTGCATGATATGCAGCACCAGAAGCGCGGCCAGCAGAATGACGTTGATGCCGATCATAATCTCGCGGGGGAAGGACAGGATACCGTCCAGGATGAATCCGACCAGCCAGATACCGATGCCGATACCGGCCGGGATATACATCGAATCTTCTTTTTTCACGTACCCGTAGATGACGCCCATGATCAGCGAGATATAATAGGCCAGCAGGGTTGGAATCAGGAGGACATCGGGGGCCGACTCCAGCCAGCCGACCTTGAACAGGCGCCCCATGGCCCCGAAGATGACCATAATCCCCAAGAGCGGCAGAGGCAGTGAGGTCATGAAGTTCAAGAATCGAAACATCCGGGATTTCTGCATGCTGTTCCTCGCTTTCGCCGGCGCCGAGCCGGAGCGTCATGGATACGCCTACGTTCTGGTCCGATGCGTCACTCGGCCGTTCATGATGGTCGCCAAAACTTTCCCCTTCAACTGCCGTCCGACGAAGGGGGAGTTTTTCGATTTGGAGTAGAAATCCTCCCGCCGCACCGTCCATTCGGCTTCGGGATCGAAGATGACCAGATCGGCGGATTCACCAACCCCCAGACCGTGACTGGGCAGACCGACGATCGCCGCCGGATTGGCGCTGAGTTTCCGAATCACATCCAGAAGCGTCAGATATCCTTTGTCGACCAGCTCGGTGACGGCCAGTCCCAGACAAGTTTCCAGGCCGATCATCCCCGGCGGGGCTTGATCGAATTCCACGTCTTTCTCTTCATCGGTGTGCGGAGCATGGTCGGTGGCGATGCAATCGATGGTGCCGTCGACCAGCCCGGCGATGACCGCCTGACGGTCGGTTTCGGTCCGCAACGGGGGGTTGACCCGGAGGTTAGTGTCGAATCGCTCGCCGATGAGATCATCGGTCAGGGTGAAATGATGCGGGGTTGCCTCGGCCGTGACTTTGACGCCTTCGGCCTTCCCCCGTCGGATCGCTTCTACGCCGCCGGCGGTGGAAACATGCGCAATGTGCAGCCGTCCGCCGGTCAGGCCGGCCAGCTTGATGTCGCGGATGATGGCGATTTCCTCGGCCACCGCCGGACGGCCGGTCATCCCCAGTTTGGCCGATTGAAACGATTCGTTCATCAATCCCTTGGCTGCCAGAAAAACATCCTCGGCGTGGGAAATCACGGGGATATCGAACATCCGGGCGTACTCCAGCGCCCGCCGCATGACCTCCGGATTCTGGACATAGTCGCCGTCGTCGGAAATAGCCACAACCCCGGCTTTGACCAGATCGCCGATTTCCGATAATTCCTGGCCGGCGCGGTTTTTGGTGATCGCCCCGATGCAGTAGACGCGGCAGTCCCCTTTCTCGGCCAGGGAGGTGACGAATTTGACTGTCTCCTGGTTGTCGATAGCCGGTTGGGTGTTGGGCATGCAGCAGACGGAGGTGAATCCGCCGGCGGCCGCGGCTCGCGAACCGGTCATGATCGTTTCCTTGTCCTCGCGCCCCGGCTCCCGGAAATGCACGTGCAGGTCGACGAAGCCGGTGGCAACGATCGCTCCGGCGGCGTCGATGACCCGATCGCCAAGATATTTCTTGATTTCTTCCTTATTGAGCTGTCCCTCTTCGAATACGCGCGCGATCTTTCCTCCGGCGATGCCGAGGTCGGCCCGCTTGGAAAACCCAAAACCGGGGTCTATCAGATGCCCGCCGATAATCAACAGATCGAATTCCATACGCTCCGTACCCTCTTCTACTCGGTTTTGGTCAAATCGGTTTCGCGTTTGTCGGCCCCGGACAAAAGAAACAGCACCGCCATCCGGACCGCCTGGCCGTTGGTCACCTGTTCCAGAATCACCGAAGCCGGGCCATCGGCCACTTCGTTGGTGATTTCCACGCCGCGATTCATCGGCCCCGGGTGCATGATCGTGTAATTCGGATTCAGCCGGGTCAGCCGCTCGGCGGTGATCCCGAACAGGTTGGTATACTCACGCTGGGAGGGGAACAATCCGGCCTGTTGCCGTTCCAGCTGTATTCGCAGGATGTTGACCACGTCCACGCCCTCCATCGCCTCGTCAATATTGGTATAAACGTCCACGCCGAATCGCTCGACCTCGTATGGCAGCAGGGTGGTCGGGCCGCAGACAGCCACCGACGCGCCCAGCGTCTTGAGACCCCAGATGTTGGAGCGGGCGACCCGCGAATGGCGGATATCCCCCACCAGCAGGACCCGCAAGCCGTCGATTTTCTTGTATTTTCGACGGATGGTGAAAATGTCCAACAGCCCCTGGGTGGGATGTTCATGGGCGCCATCACCGGCGTTGACGATGTTGGCCTCGAGACACTGGGTCAGGTAATACGGCACCCCGGCGGAGGAATGGCGGACGACAACCATGTCGATCCGCATGGCTTCGATATTCCGGACGGTGTCCTTCAGGGTCTCCCCTTTTTTCACCGAAGAGGTAGCGGCCGAAAAGCTGATGGTATCGGCCGACAGCCGTTTCTCGGCCAATTCGAACGATATCCGCGTCCGGGTCGACGGTTCATAGAACAGATTGAGCACGGTCTTGCCCCGCAGCGGCGGGACTTTCTTGATCGGGCGATCCAGAATCTCCCGGAAACTCTCGGCGGTATCGAGGATGAGATTCAAATCCTCCCGGGGCGCACCCTCAAGCTGAAGCAAGTGTCGGGTTGACAAACCCATCGTACGTTCTCCCTGTCTGCGAGTTCCTGATGGCGGCTATTTGGCCGCCGCCAGCGATAACACCACTTCGTCCACGCCGTCCCGTTCAACAAAGCGAACCTGGACGTCATCGTCGAAACCGGTGGGAATATTCTTGCCGACGTAATCGGCCCGGATCGGCAGTTGGCGATGCCCGCGATCGACCAGGACGGCCAGTTGGATCGTCTTCGGCCGGCCGAAATCGATCAGCTGCGACAGCGCCGCCCGGATAGTCCGCCCGGTGTACAGGACGTCATCGACCAAAATCAGATTTTTGCCGTCGATGTCGAACAGGATTTCCGTTTGACGGACTTCGGGCAGGTCGGGATTGTAGTTGACGTCGTCGCGGTACAGGTTGATATCCATCAACCCCACCGGAACGGCTATCCCCTCGATCCCTTCGATGGCCTGGGCCAGACGGGCGGCCAGATTCGCGCCGCGGGTCAGGATACCGACAATCACCAGCGATTCCGCCCCGCCGTTGCGTTCCAGAATTTCGTGGGCGATCCGGGTGATGGCCCGGTCGATCGCCTGTTTATCCATGAATTGGATGGCGTCACTCTTCGTCACGATGAACCTCGGATAAAAAAATATCGGGAAGGGTCGTCCCGATACCGCGTGTAATGGATTGTGGCAACACCGCTCTCTCCTTTACGGTCTCTCCGGACCTGTTTAAAAGGCTGCCGCCAAGATATGCCCCCGGCCGGCGGTGTCAAGGGCTAAATTCATCCAGCGCGAAAATATCGCCCGGATCGGTCGTCGTGGCCGTGCCCCCCGTCTCCTGCTGATACTGAATCACTTCCGGCACCGCCAAGAGAGTTTCGGAC
>JAAZOE010000169.1 GCA_012797915.1 Candidatus Zixiibacteriota bacterium
CATCGCCGCCGGTAATATCGTTATGTGTTCCGACACGGCGTACAATGCCGGGTATGTCGGCGCGGGCAATGCGGCGGCCACACTCAAGGCGCTGGTCGCCGGGGATTCGCTTTTCATCCGCGTGAGCTGGCAAGACGGCAGCGTTAACAACCTGTTCGGCCGGTTGCATGCCATCGACGACACAATCGACCATCACGTCGATTGGGAAGTCGTTGATACAACAATCGTCGCCAACGAAGACCGTTTTTACGTACTTTTCGACGGAAACGGAACCGGATGCAAGCGGTTTTGTCATAGCACGGCTAATGCTATCGGTCGGAAGTATTATGGTTCCGCTTCAGATGAAGCCGACGTTTGGCATTGGAAAGCCCATCGGACCGGTATGGCTCTTTTTACCACCACCTCCCTGACGCCGGGCTTCGCTGAAGACATGCATATCACCGACACGATGGTGGCGCCCGATCCGCAGGCTACGCCAGATGACGACCTATACTTCGATAATTACAACCGGATTGCGATACCTCCCGCTCCGCGCAAGATGCATTCGAATGGCTCAGAATTTACGGGACCAGGCCTTGCCGAGGGACAATGGATTACATACACTACCGCCGGCCAACACTGGATCGATTCCTCGTCGACGCCGCACGTCGGCAAGTATCTCCCCGGTTATTATATGCAAAATGTGACCCGTGCCAATGGCTCCCGTTGGGATGTTCGGGCATTGGCTGACCATAACGGGATCGGCTGGACAGTGGTTTTCTGCCGCAAGTTGACCACCGGCGACCTCGACGATGTCGATCTCACCTCCGCCACACCCGATTCGATTTTGGTGAGTATCGCCTTCGGAAATAATTCCGGCACAAAGCACTACGGCTACAAACCGTTTTATTTAATCATCGAGTAAGACTATCTTCACTGGCTCGAAAACGCCCGCCGTCGGCGGGCGTTTTTCTTTTTCCCACCACGAATCGGTATTTAGGGAAACCGGGATATCACATTCGGCGTTGATTCCCGGCCGGCGGAGGGATTGGCTTGACAAAAAATCGCCCCCGTCATATATTAGTGCCGGAAGTTTGTCGCACCCCTGCAAGACTCGATGGGGTCTCCCCCTCTGTCCCCATGAGCCTTGTACCGACAGACTTCCTTTCTTTATGGGGGATAATCCGTCTATGTCGAGCCGCGGGCGGTGTGGCCTACGACCCATAAAACAAAACGGGCGTCCGCCATGGCAGACGCCCATAAAATTCGATTCGGATTCGACGATTATTCTTCTTCCGGCGGCAACATGCCGAAGCTGTAAATCTTCCAGCTCTTGTCGTAGCGGCGGAGGCCCCATTTGTTGTAGTACTGCTTGCCGGTTTCCTTGCTGACGAACGACACTTCAACCAGCGCGGAATCTCCCAAAATCTCTCCCTTGCCGACCACCCGCTGCATCTCCATCCAGCGGGTATAGGTCAGTCCGCCCTTGGAGAAGTCATCCAGGATTTGCTCCGGATTGTAAAACTCGCGAACGGTATCCGACATGGTGATATCGGTCAGGCGGGGTCCCACGAACGCCGGCAGATCGAGATAATGAGCCAGCTCCGCCCGTTTGTCCTGCTCGACCGCCCGCAGGAACTTCACCACCACCTGCTGGGGATCCGGTTCGGCATACTTGTCCGTTCCGCATCCGGCGACCAGCGCCAGCGCGACCAGCAAAATTGCCCCAATGATGTGCCGCATATTAAAATTCCCCCGAAACTGTGACCCGGTGACTGGAACCGAGGTCAAGGTACGGCATGAACGCGTAGGATATATGATACACTTTGTAGTCCAACCCGAATCCGGCCGCCAGCCCGCCCCAGGCTTCCGACCCGGAGCCGGTCTTGTAGTTTTCGCCGAAGGTGCTGTAGCCGACCCGGATGTAGAGCGGCTGGAATTTGTACAGTTCCAGTCCGGCGTTGACATACAGGTCGTTGTCGTTGGGATAGACGACATCCAGCGCGGCCACCAGCGGCAGTTCGCGGAGCGAGTGGGCGACACCGGCGCGGACGCCCATCGGCAGTTTGTCCTTGTGTTCGCCGACGGAGCCCTCGGAGAACCCCGACAGCACGCCGCCGAGGTTATAGAGGCACAGCCCGGCGGTGGTCAACGAGTCGCGATGGCGGTAGTACAGCCCCAGGTCGAAGGCGATCGCCTCGGAGGAGTAGCCATCGGCGAATTCGCTGATGAACTTGGCGTTAATCCCGGCGGCCAGTTCCTGAATGATGTTGGCGGAAACATTGCCGCCCAGCTGGATGTCGCCGCCGGAAAACTCTCCGGTCGGGACGCCGTACTGGTCGGTCCGGGTGAAATTGCCGAAGTTGAGGTAATCGACAAAGAATCCGACCTTTTTATCTTTCAACAGCGGAAAGGTTGCGGCGACATATCCTGCCTGGATATCGACGATATAGTTGTGATAGGCGGCCATGAACTGCCGGCCGGGAAGGTTGATCGTGCCCGCCGGATTGTAATACATGGTCGCCGGGTCATCGGCCAGGCCGGTGAACGCCCCGCCCATGGCGACAGCCTTGGAACCGACCCCCAGTTTCAGGAAGGAAAACCCGGTCGTGCCGGCCTTGTCGTTGATCGACTTGGCGTCGGTACCCGCGGCCAGGGCCATCAGGCATCCGCCCAGAAGGAGGGCGACCATCGCGATTTTTCCGCAGGGACCGCCTGTCATCCGTTTCCTCATCTGTTTTCTCCTTAGCTCGCCTACCAGCTTTTGGTCGTTCGATCCAGGATGGTGGTCGTCAGGAGTTCGATTGCC
>JAAZOE010000170.1 GCA_012797915.1 Candidatus Zixiibacteriota bacterium
ACCCCCCCCCCCCCCCCCTGGGTATATTGATTTTGACGGCGGAACGGACCTTCTGACTTGCTTCCCCGGGTTTTGCCCCGGCCGCGACCGCCGACGCCATAAGAATATAATCATATCTCATAGCGGGAGAAGCCGAATGGATTCACGACGGTTACGGAAAGGGCTTATCCTTGTCCTGATCGGGAGCATCGTTCTGGTCGTCGCCTATTTCTCCGGAATCGCCATCGCCAAGGGGATACGGAACTGGAATGCCGGACGAATGCGGGCGGAACAAGCGGAAGCCATTCTGGAACGCATGGGGTCCGGGCTGGGGGTAGGGAAGTCATTGCCGGACGCAGTATTGGCCGATTTGGAGGGAATCGACACCCGCTTGAGCGACCTCCTGTGTGATAGGACGGTAATCGTCTTCTTTCGGACCGATTGTTCTTATAGCCGGGCCGAGTTGGCGGCTTTGAAGGAGGCGACAGCCAGGCCCAAAGACCAGAGCTGTTTTATCCTGATTTCCCATTCCGACCAGGCGGAGATATGGGTGGTTAAACAATCGCTGGGATTGACCTGCCCGATACTGTACGACCGCGACAAACAATACGGGAAACAACTTGGATTGATGACCGCCCCATTGAACTTCGTGGTCGATAAAAATTTGCAGATCAAGGAGGTGATCGCCGGGGCGATGACGGCCGAGGATATCGCAGTCTTGATTGGGCAAACGCGAAAACAATAATGGGGTTTGCCGGGCGGTGGAAAGGCCGCATGCGGGCGACACCGGGATTTATGGAACGGGCGCGGCGTTTTCTCTTGCCCGACAGTGAAAAAGGAGGTATTCATGAAACGCACCTTGCTTGGCTTTATTTTTCTGTTTTTGTTGGCGGCGTCGTTCACCGCCGGGTTCTACAGCGTGGCTTTGGCCATCGATAGCCCTTGCGGGTATCATGAAACACCCGTGGATGCTGCGTGTTGTTGGGACGAACTTGACAGGAGCGGCGTATGGTACCGCAACCCTGTGCCGTATTGGCATTGGGAATGCCGGTGCAGCGATTATCCGGGGTGGCCTACATTAAATGGGCCCTGCAATTGCCAGTTGGATTGCATCGGCCAAGGGGGCGGCCAGGGCTGAAACCGAGCAGGAACAGCCTAATCTCGGTAGCACGCCTATTACTATCCATACCGGTCGCCGAATACATTATCCGGCGACCGGTAACGTTTCGATGCATATCCGCCGCGAAAGTCGAGTTTGTTCTGGCGGATATTGGAAATGATTGCAGGCGGTAGTGAAAATGTGCATATTGCACGGCGTGGCGTCATTATTCGTCTCGATATCAAGCGCATCGGTTCAATATCGGTAATCATATGGTCGGGACCGCCATTATGAAGGATGGCACTTGTTCATGGCTCGTTGTCACGCTTATCATGGCGCTTTCTGGGTCGGCAATTTGCCGGTCGATTCTGCCGGAGTCCAAGGTAGGCAATGTCCGGCCTATCACTGCATCCAAGGCCGATACCCTTATTCCTAATTGGCAGGAGACGACACACGATATCAACCTTATCGGGATGTCGATTAGCAATTATGGCTTGTTCGGTAACCCTGGCGCAGATCAAAATGAAATACCGAGTCTGGAATACCCCATCAATTCCGGCTTCGAATACCTTTCCTATGGCGGTATATACATCGGAGGAATCAAGGGCGACGATACGCTGGTATCAGTGACCAACGGTGTCGGGGGATTGGTCTCCGAATTGAACCCGGATTTTGGAGGCGCCGGAGCAATCATCCAGCGGTCTACTTTACGGCATAGTGTTGATTATGACACAAACGCCATATCCGAGCAGGATATAGTTTGTACCTATACCGATACCCTCGTGGATTATAGTTTTATCGGCATCGATTCGTACGACAACCGGCCGCATATTCCGTTACGGGTCGCCGTGATTCAGAGTAGCTATGCCTGGAGCTTCAGTTATACTGAGGACTACATCCTGGTTGATTACCAGGTTATCAATCTGGACACCATACCCATTGATGGGATGACCGTGGGCGTCGTGGTTAGTGCTTCCATTCATCATGAAACGACGCCGGATGCTGAGTGGTTTGGCGACTTGCGCGGCTTCCGTCCCGCCGTCAAGGCACCCTCCGGTTCGTGCCGTGAGGACGATAGCATCACTATTGCCTGGGCCGCTGACAACGACGGGAACCCTGGTTCCGACGGCCAATGGTTGTATGCCTCGCCCAGGGATGTCTATGGATTGTGCGTTCTGGAGACCCCATGCGGGGGAACAACTGTAAACTTTAACTGGTGGATCGGTGCCTATGACCCGGTTTTGGATTTTGGTCCACGATTAAAATGCAATAATCGTGACTTTGGGCATGGTCTGGGGTATCCCCGGGGCGATAGAAACAAGTATTATATCATGACCCAGCCCGAAATCGATTACGACCAGATGTTCACCGCCATTCCGCACGTCAATACCGGGTTTATGCCGCCCCCGAAACCTGATTATGCCGAGGCTATCTCTGAAGGATATTCGGCTTGGTTCCTCGTGTCCACGCCGCCCTGCACGGCCATGCCGGGGGATACTCTGCGGTTCACCATCGCCCATGTCATGGGGGCGGGATTTCATGTCAACCCGCTGGATTTTCAGCAATATTTCGATCCCTATGCTCCCTATACCTACTACAACCTCCTGAACTTCGACGACCTCGAACAAAACGCCCGCGACGCCTACTGGGTCTTTGACAATCCCGGCTGGGACACCGACGGCGATGATAACGCCGGACGGTACGTCTGGGACTGCCTCTGCGGCGGGGAACGAATTTGCTTTCCCGAGGGGGAAACGCCCCCCGACAGTCTGACCGGATGCTGTCACAAAGAATATTTCACCGGCGACGGCGTCCCCGATTTCCGCACCGCCGCGCCCCCATCGCCCCCCATCGTCCACACCACGGCCGAGTTCGGCAAGGTCACCCTCCGCTGGAACGGCAAGGAATCCGAAAGCTCGGTCGATTTCCTGACGGGGGGAAACAATTTCGAGGGGTATAAAGTCTATATCGGCGAAGAAGACCGCCTGACCGATTTCGTCCTGCTCTGCACCTATGACCGGGACGACTACAAGGTTTACCAGTATAATTCTACGCTGGAATTATGGGAAGGAATCGCCACCGCCGCCCCGACCGATTCGCTTAAGTCGCTCTACGGCACCGATTTCGATCCGTCCCAATACAACCAACCGTCCAACCCTTTCTGCACCTCTGACGGGAAATACCTGTACTTTGCTCCCCAGGGGTGGAACGAATCCAACCTGACCAACCGGCTCAAGATTCACAAGGTCTACCCGGAGGCCTCACCGGACGATGCCGCCGATGTCACCGAGGAGGGGTATCAGCGATATTACGAATACGAATACGTGGTCGACAATCTTCAGCCGTCGAAGCCGTATTATTTCGCCGTGACCACGGTCAGTCCGGGAT
>JAAZOE010000171.1 GCA_012797915.1 Candidatus Zixiibacteriota bacterium
CCATAACCATCCCGGCGGCGACGTCCCACGGATGCAGTTTCAATTCCCAAAACCCGTCGAAACGCCCGCAGGCGACATAACATAAATCCATCGCCGCCGACCCGCCGCGACGGATTCCCTGGGCGACCTTATACATCCGGGCGAAATTGTCGAGATTATCGACCTTACTTTCAGCGATATCATAGGGAAACCCGGTGGACAGAAGCGACTGCGATAGCGTCCTCTGCTCCGACACATGAATCCGCCGCCGGTTGACGAACGCCCCGCCGCCCCGCACGGCATGGAACAGTTCATCATGCACCGGGTCATAGACCACGCCGAGGACCATATCGCCGTCCACCTCCAGCCCGATCGAAACGCAGAACGCCGGATAGTCATGGGCGAAATTGGTGGTGCCGTCAAGCGGGTCGATAACCCAGCGATAGGCCGATTCTTTATGGTTTTCGCCCCGCTCCTCGGCCAGGAGGGCATGATGCGGAAACGTTTTGGAGATATAGTCGATAATCACTTTCTCCGACCGTAAGTCGTACTGGGTGACCAGATCGACTCGCCCCTTGAGCGTCAGGGTCTTTCGTTTCTGTCGTCCCCGGCGAAGGATATCCCCCGCCGCCAGCGCCGCCCGGCGGGCCAGCCGCACTTCCGCGTCAAACCTGGGCATGATTCCTCGATCCGTTGGCGAAGTTGAACTGCGTCTGATACAGTGTGTAATAAATCCCCTTGAGGGCCAAAAGCTCCTGATGCGTGCCGCTCTCCCGCAGGACTCCCTTATGCATCACCAGAATCCGGTCGGCTTTTTCGATCGTGGATAACCGATGGGCGATGATGATCGAGGTCCGGTTCTGCATCAGTTTGTCCAGCGCCGTCTGAATCAACGCCTCGGTTTCGGCATCGACCGAACTGGTGGCCTCGTCCAAAATCAATATCTTCGGGTTGTAGGCCAGCGCGCGGGCGAACGACAGCAGTTGTTTTTGCCCGGTGGACAGCGTTGCCCCCCGTTCCTGTACTTCGGTCTGATACTTCTGCGGCTGCCGCTCGATAAAACCCCCCAGCCCCACCTGTCGGGCGGCCTCGGCCACCTGCTCGGCGGTGATGTCGCTTCGATTCAAATGGATATTGCCGGCGAAGTCCCCGGAAAAGATGAACACCTCTTGAAGCACCAGGGCCATGAACGACCGGATATACTCCGGCGACATTGCCTTCAGCGACATGCCGTCGATCCGGATATCCCCCTTCTGGTAGTCATAGAAACGCAACAGTAGCGAGGCCAGCGAAGTCTTGCCGGCGCCGGTGGCCCCGACCACGGCCACTTTTTCCCCCGGCCGGACGGTGAAGCTGACCTCATGCAGGATATAGTCCGGTTCGTTGTAGGCGAAGGAGACGTTGTCGAAAACGATTTCCCCCTTGAAATCGGGGATCGTTTTCGGCGAGGCCGGGGCGGTCACCCGCGGCGGTTCGTCGAGCAGCTTGAAAATCCTTTCGGAGGAGGCCATCGAGGCCTGCAGGATGTTGTATTTGTCGGCCAGATCGCGCAGGGGGCGGAAGAACCGTTCCACCAGCTGCAGAAAGGCGACCAGTTCGCCGAAGGTCAACAGGCTGATCCCGATCCGCAGGCCGCCGTAGTAGATCAACAGGGCAATGGCCACCGTTTCGATAAGTTCCACCGTCGGATAAAAGATCGCATACAAATAGATCGAGCGAAAATTGGCCGCCCGGAGTTTTTCGTTGATGTCGCTGAACCGGTTGAAGGTCCGCTTTTCCTGATTGAAAAGCTGAATTACCGTCATGCCGGTGAGATGCTCCTGCAAAAAAGCGTTGATCTTGGCCAGCCACATCCGGACGTCGCGGTAGGTGTCGCGGACGCGGCGGCGGAAAATCGCCGTGGCCAGGACCAGGAAGGGAATGACGGCGAAGGTAATCAGGGCCAGCTCGACATTGTAGTAGAGCATGGCCACCACGATCCCGATCAGGGTCATGATGTCGCCGAAAACCGCCACCACCCCCGAGGAGAACAGCTCATCGAGGACGTTGACGTCGTTGGTGACTCTGGTCACCAGCCGCCCGACCGGATTGCGGTCGAAGAACCCCAGGTGCATCGCCTGCAGGTGGCGAAAAAGCTGCATGCGGATGTCGTACTGCACCCGCTGGCCGATCGCCTGCATGGAATAAAACTGGATATAGGCCAACACGAACGAACTGACCAATATCCCGAAATAGAACAGGGCGATCCGGACCAGACCGGCGTTGTCCCCCACGGAAATGTAGTTGTCGATGGCAATCTGCACCAGGACCGGGCCGGACAACTCCAGCACGGTCACCACCAGCAGCAACAGGATGGAGGCGATAACCCGCAGACGGTACGGCCGCAAATAGGTCAACAGCCGCCGCATCAGGCGCGCGTCGTAGGCCTTTCCCAGAACCTCGTCATCCGATATCGATTTGGCCGGTCCCATGGATTACATCTTCTCCAGTTCGGCTTCCATCAACTGCCGGCGATAGAGCGCGGCGTACGGTCCGTTCTTCGCCAGCAGCTCATCGTGCGTGCCCGCTTCCGCGATTCGGCCGTCGGCCAGATAGACGATCCGATGGCAGTTTTTCAGGCTCGAGACCCGGTGCGAGATGATGATCGACGTCCGGCCGGGGAGAATCGTCTCGAGATTGGCGAAAATTTTTTCCTCCGTTTCGGTGTCGACCGAGCTGGTGGCGTCATCGAGGATGACCACCGCCGGCTGCTTCATGATCGCCCGGGCCAACGCGGTGCGCTGCTTCTGCCCGCCCGAGAGCGTAATCCCCCGTTCGCCCAGAATCGTTTCATACCGCTGCGGGAATCCCTCCACTTCCTCATGCAGGGCGGCCAGCATCGCCGCCTCGACCACCCGCCCCGAACGATTTTCCTCAGCGCTGAAGTCGATGTTGGCCTCCAGCGTGTCGGAGAACAGGAACGTTTCCTGCGGCACGAATCCGATTCCGCGGCGTAGCGGCGCCAGCGGCCAGAGCCGGATATCGATGTCATCGACCAGCAACTGCCCCGCCTGGGTCGGGTAGAGGCGCGAGATGAGCGACACCAGCGTCGTTTTCCCGGAACCGGTCGGGCCGATGATCCCCAGACGGGTTCCCGGCTCGATGAGCAGGTTGATGTCCGACAGCACCGGTGCGCCGGTGGTCCCGTCGGGACGGGGATAGGCGAACGTCAGGTTGCGGAACTCGATTTTCCCTTTGACCTTGGTCGGCGATGATTTCGACTTGCCGGGATCAAGTATCAACGGTTGGGTATTCAGGATTCGGTTGATCCGATCGAGCGAGGCGGTGCCGCGCTGATACAGCGAGATGACCCAGCCCAGGGCCATGATCGGCCAGGTCAGCCAGCCCATGTATCCGAAGAAGGCCACCAGCGTGCCCAGGGACAAACGTTGCGCCATGATCTCGCGGCCGCCGACAAACAGCACCAGCAGAGTGACGCCGCCGACGATGATCGCCAGCATCGGGCCGAACAGCCCCACCAAGCGGATCATGCTCAGATTCATGTCGATGTAGGTGCGGGAGGCCTCGGCGAAACGGTCGATTTCGGAGCCCTCGCGCCGGTACGCCTTGATCACCCGCACTCCGGCCAGGTTTTCCTGGACCCGCGTGGTCAGATAGGCGAAATGCGCCTGGATGATCTGGTATTTCTTATGAGCCAAGGTCCCAAGTCGGTTCACCACCAGCGAAAGCAAGGTCAGGGGCAGGACCGTGACGATGGTCAGTTTGGGCGATAACGCGATCATGAACGCCAGCGAGACGACGGTGGAGACGACGGCGTTGACCACCTGCATGACCCCGGGGCCGACCATCATCCGGACCGCCTCGATGTCGTTGGTGGCGTGGGCCATCAGGTCGCCGGTCTTGGAGGTATGGTAAAATCCCGGATCGAGCGTCAGCAGTTTGGAGAACAGCGTCCCGCGCAGGTCGTATTCGATCTTGCGGGAAGCCCAGATGATCGAACGGCGCATGAAGAAGCGGAAAACCCCGGCCACGACGGCCAGGATCACCATGGCCAGCGACAGCCGGAAAACCGCCGCCGATGGTTGTCCCTGCTGGATCGCCTCGAAGGCCAGTTTGGTCAGGTACGGGACAATCAGGATCAGGGCGTTGGAAAACGCGGTCGCCAGCGTCCCGAACCAGAAGTACCCGTAATATCGTTTCAGGATGGGGAGAAGGTGGTCGAATCGTCCCGGTTTGTCATTCGCCATGGCCAAAATCGATCAAGTTCGCCAACAAGTGTATCGCCTCCAAATCCAAACGGGCGGCCATCTCCAAAAGCGGCAGACCGCAATAGACGACATGGCCGTCCCCGGCCGTTACAACCGTCAGATAACTGCCGAGTTCCCCGGCGGCGACCAATTCCGTACCGCCGGATACCTGGGCCGGCCAGGCGAATCCGACCTCTCCCAGCAGGCTGTCGAGCCTGGCGGGATCGACCGCGTATGGCGTTTTCAGCAAGGGGTGGCCGGGGGTGACGGTCCTCGGCGCAGGGGGGATTTCCGTATAGGCCGCGTGAATGGAAAAATCATAGATATCATCGGATAAACCGAACGACTGCCCCAGAATCAGGATCTCGCCCCCGTTCTTGACAAATTCCCGAAGCCGGGGACGGACATCCTGCAACCGGTCGCGGTAGGAGGTCGGTTCGGGACCGACTATGATTAAATCGAATTTTTCCAGGTTGGCCAGCATGAGGCTGTGCGGGGTCATCGGTGTTGCCGGGGCCTTGGCCATCCGCAGGAAATCCTCCAGCCTCCCCTCCGGGTCGGGGACGAAGGCGATATTGATGGCGGCGGGTATCGCGCAACGCACCACCCGCACCGGGGCGAACGTTTCGGCAACCAGTTGACCGCCCACCTCCAAAGCCGCCCGGACGGTTTTGACATCCGTCCGCATGGATCGCCCGGCCCCCAGATAGAGATTGATGTATTTCGTCGTCATTCCCTCGGGCATGACGATTTTCGAATCGAAACTCCCCACGACGATGCCGTCCGGGGCCTCGACGGTCAATCGTCCGTCCACTTCGCTCCGGTATGGTTTGGTGATTTGCAACTGCCATTCGAACGGCTGGGCCAGAGCGGTGACGTCGCTTTCGGTGAACGGGCTGAGGAAGGTGTACCCCGGCAGAAAGGCCATGCTCAGATCCATATCCGCATACTGATGCAGAGGCACGTCCAAATCCAGCGGCACTCCCTCGACCGAGACCTGGGCGGTGAATCGCAAGGAGTCCGTCGGCGCATTGAGCGAGTCGATACGGTCCCACTGGATGGGGAACTCGCGCCGGAAACGTTGATGAGGAAGGATCGTGACCGAGATGGTATCGATCGCCGCCGCCGGTTTTCCCGGAAGATGAAGCAGCAGTGACGACAGGTCGATCGGGCTTTCTCCGGTCACCCGCAGGTCGAGCATCAGTTTAACGATATGTCCGGTCGGCGTCTTGACCGTTTCCAGACGGCTGTTCCAGTCCAGGCCGACCGCCGCCAAAAAGGCGCGATTCACTTTGGCCGCGTATTGCCGGGCCATCCGGGCGACCAGCGGTTCTTTTTCCGCCGTCGAAAGGGAATCGACCAGCCGGCCGATCCGTCCGGACTCCCGGGCCGCGGCCGCCAGGAGATGAATCTGACGGGAGGAGAAATCGATTTGGCCGGCCGAAGCCCGCAGATAGGATCGGGATCGATCCAAACCGGCCAGGATATCGCGGCGAACCGCAGAATCGACCGGCATCCGAGTGACCATATCCGGCAGTCGGAACAGGTCCAGTCCCGAGGTAAATCCTTCCACCCCGATGGCATCCGCGGCCGTCAGCGGGATTCGGCTGTACCGTCGCAGCTGTCCCGCGCGATAACTTCTCGGCCCCTCGGCTCCGAACGCCTGATCCAGTTCCTTTGTTCTCTCGTCGAATTTTTCAAACAGCTCCCGGTCATCGAGGATAATATCGGCTTTGCCGGCCGTTGCCCGGCCGCAGAAAAATACTCTCCGCAACCGAAAAGAAACCGAGGTATCCGCCGTTTCCGCCACCGCCCTCGGCATGACCAAGGAGATGAGCCGGGCCGAATCGGCCGGATTATCGGCGCCGCAGACGACCAGGTCGTAGGTGCGATCGAAAAACAGCCGGGCGGTGAGGGAATCGACCAGAGCGGATGGCGCCAGCGTCTGCGGCAGGCCGATCCGGGCCAGATGGAACTGGCTGTCGGCCGAGGACTTCAGGTCGAGCGTGAATACCGGGGATGGATGGAACAGGGCGACAAAGACTTCCGCCCCCGCGGTCTGGTTCAGATAGAGCAGCGCCGACCATTGAATATCCCGTTCGCCCGCCGCCGGGCAGAACACCCGCAGGTCGGTCTGGGCCGCCTTGATCGCATCCGCCGGCCCGCCCATGACCGCCGGGCAAAGCGATAGGCAGAAGAGTCCCGCTAAAAGGCTTTTTCCGATCATCGCGTTCAGCATAGGACAACGGCCCGCCTCTGTCAACTTTGAACTGCAAAGGACGATATTTTAATTGCCCGGAGAATTCAACATGGTAAATTCCATGGCTGAAGTCCATGGAGTGGAAAGGGAGCAGGTATGTCCGATTTCTTGACCATCACGGCGCGCGAGATTCTCGACTCACGAGGCACCCCCACGGTGGAAGTGGATGTGCTGCTGGAAGACGGCACCCTCGGCCGGGCGGCCGTCCCCTCCGGCGCCTCCACCGGCGCCCATGAGGCGGTGGAACTGCGCGACGGCGACGCCAAACGGTATTTCGGCAAGGGAACGACCAAGGCGGTGCAGAACGTCAACGAGGTCATCGCCCCGGCAATCCTGGAAGCCGAACTCGATCCCTTCGATCAGGTGCGTCTGGACCGTTTCCTCATCGACCTCGATGGCACCGAGACCAAGGCCAAGCTGGGGGCCAACGCCATCCTCGGCGTCTCCCTGGCTACGGCCAAAGCCTGTGCCGAATCATCGGGACGGTTCCTCTATGAATACATCGGCGGCGCCAATGCCAAGGTTCTGCCGGTGCCGATGATGAACATCCTTAACGGCGGCAAGCACGCCGACAACAATGTCGACCTGCAGGAATTCATGATCATGCCGGTCGGCGCCCCGACCTTCGCCGAGGCCCTTCGCATGGGGGCGGAAGTGTTCGGCAGTCTGAAAAGCGTCCTGAAAGCCAAAGGATTCAACACCAGCGTCGGCGATGAGGGCGGATTTGCGCCCGACCTGAAATCGAACGCCGAAGCTCTTGAATACATGTCGAAAGCGGTCGAAAAATCGGGGTACAAACTGGGCGAGGATATCATGTTCGCCCTCGATCCCGCCGCCAGTTCGTTTTACGATGAAACCAAGAAGCGATACATTCTCAAGTCCGAAAACCGCGAATTGACCTCCGAGCAGATGGTCGATTTCTACGCCGATTTGGTCAATAAATTCCCGATCATCTCCATCGAGGACGGCCACGCCGAAGACGATTGGGACGGCTGGAAACTGATGACCCAGAAACTCGGCAAGAAAATCCAGATCGTCGGCGATGACATTTTCGTCACCAATCCCAAGCGGCTCGTCCGCGGCATTCAGGAAAAGGCCGCCAACTCGATCCTCATCAAGCTGAACCAGATCGGGACCCTGACCGAAACACTCGACACGATCGACATGGCCAGGAAGGCTTCCTTCACGGCCGTGGTGTCGCATCGGTCGGGGGAGACCGAAGACAGCACCATCGCCGATGTCGTCGTCGCCGTTGGCACCGGTCAGATCAAGACCGGTTCGGTCTGCCGGACCGACCGGATCGCCAAGTACAACCAATTGCTTCGGATCGAGGAACTGCTGGGGGATATGGCCGAATATCGCGGCCGGAATGTGTTCTACAACATCGGATAGGCTACGGCGATCCATGGCCCACACGGAATCACGGAAATTGGTAACCCGCCAGCTGGTCACCCGGCTGGCGGAACGGGAACGGGGGTTCAAGCGGAAAACCATCCGCTTTATCGCCTACCTGGCCGTGTTCTACCTGGCCTATCTGTTCTGCGCCGGGGACTATGGTCTATTCCGGATCAATCGGCTCTATCGTCAGCGGGACGCTCTCGAGCGGGAATACCGCGTCACAGTGGCCGAAGCCGCCGACCTCTCGTTCCGTCTGCGGCGCCTGCAAACCGATTCCCATTACCTGGAATGGCTGGCACGGACGCGGTATGGTTTCTCCCGCCCCGATGAAACCATCTACCACATAAAATTGCCGGCCCCGCAGAATGGCCATCCATAAGTCGGAAGGGATCATCCTTTCCACGGCCAACTGGTCGGAATCATCCCAGACCATCACGCTTTTCACGCCCGACCGGGGGAAACTGACGCTCAACGTCCGGGAAGCCCGCCGTCTGACCGGCAAACGCGGCCGCCCGATGACTTTCGCCCGGCTGGAGTTCTCCTATTACCTCCGCGAGGGGGGCGAAAGCGGCTACCTGTCCGATGTCGAACCGGTCGAGGTGTTCCTGTTCGAAAAGGACGGCCAACTGGGGCGGTTGACCTTCGCCTCGGGTGCGCTGGAACTGCTGAATAACCTCCTGACCGTCTCCGACCCGCAACCGGTCTGCTACCAGATTACCCTGTCGTTCCTGCGGATGGCCGACAGCCTCGACAAAAACCGGTTGCCCGGTCTGTTCGCCGGGTATATATTCCGGCTTATTTCGCTTCTGGGGTTCCGGCCGAATCTGGCCGGATGCGCCGGGTGCGGACGCGAGGCGACCGCCGAGGGCGCCGAACCGGAGGCCAACGGGCTCTTTTTCAGCATTGAGCGGGGCGGCCTGATCTGTTCCGACTGCCGAAAGGCCATGCCGGGGCAGGACCATTTGATCGGCCTGTCCGAAACGCTCCGAACCCGAATGCTGGCCTTGATGGAATCCTCGCTGGATGAGGCCGCCCGGATGGCCGTCCCCTTGAGCGAATTGAACGAGATGATGAACCTGGTAACGGCACTGTTGAAATATCATTCCGGAACCATTCGGCCCCTGAAGTCGTTTGACTTCCTGGAGAAACTGACCCGCGCGGTGAAAGCATACGGAGGCTAAGTGGCCAAACAGAAAAAAGCAACCGACGAACTGATGGACAAACTCGTGTCGCTGTGCAAGCGGCGCGGATTCGTCTTCCCCTCGTCCGAAATCTACGGCGGCATCAACGCCTGCTGGGACTATGGCCCGCTGGGGGCCGAGATGAAACGGAACCTCAAAGACTTCTGGTGGCGTGAAATGGTGCACCGCCGGGACGACATCGAGGGACTCGACGCCGCCATCCTGATGCATCCGCAGGTCTGGGTCACCTCCGGACACGTGGCCGAATTCTCCGATCCGCTGGTCGACTGTAAACAGTGTAAGGCCCGGTTCCGGGCCGATGAAATGACCGCCAAAACCTGCCCCAACTGCGGCGGCGAACTGACCGACCCCCGCCAGTTCAACCTGATGTTCAAGACCTTCATGGGACCGGTGGAGGATGACGCCAGCATCGTCTATCTTCGCCCCGAAACCGCCCAGGGGATCTATGTCAACTTTCTGAACGTGCAGGGCCCCTCGCGGCAGAAAGTCCCCTTCGGGATCGCGCAGATCGGCAAGGCCTTCCGTAACGAAATCACCCCCGGCAACTTCATCTTCCGCACCCGCGAATTCGAACAGATGGAAATGCAATTCTTTATCCATCCCTCCGAGGACGACAAGTGGTTCGAATTCTGGCGCGAAAAACGATGGCAGTATTATCTCGACTTGGGCATCCGCCCCGAGAAACTCCGCTGGCACGAGCACGGCCCGACCGAACTGGCCCACTATGCCAAAAAGGCTTACGATATCGAATACGAATTCTCCTTCGGCTGGAAAGAACTGGAAGGGATTCACAACCGCACCGATTTCGACCTTTCCCGCCACATGGAAGCCACCGGCAAGGACCTGCGCTACTGGAACGAAGAGACGAAGGAAAAATTTATCCCCTACATCATCGAAACTTCGGCCGGGTGCGACCGGACGCTTTTAACCTGCCTGGTCGATGCCTACGCCGAAGAAGAGGTCAAGGGTGAACAGCGGGTCGTTCTGCATTTGTCCCCGCGTATCGCCCCCTACAAGGCGGCCATTTTCCCGCTGGTGAAAAAGGACGGCATGCCGGAAGTGGCGATGAAGCTGTATGATGAACTCCGCCGCAAGTACAAGGTCTTCTACGATGAGGGCGGGGCGGTCGGAAGGCGGTATCGCCGGATGGATGAGATCGGCACGCCGTATTGCTTTACCATCGACGGCCAGACGCTTCAGGACGAGACGGTGACGATCCGCGACCGTGACACGATGGAGCAATCGCGTCATAAAATGTCCGAAATCCCGATCCTGCTGGAAAAGAAAGTCTACGGATAATTCCAAATTCTCCTGCAATGGGTGACACCCTCAAGCTTTTGGCTTGAGGGTGTTTCTTTATCGTTCCGGCAGGTATTGTCCGCCGCAGGCGGATGTGACCTGCCGGCCTTCATAGGGTAGCCTACCCAAAGTCCGCGCCGCGGCGCGGACGACGGGTGGGTTCAAGTGATGACGGCTGAGAAGCATCAGTCGCCTGCATGATTCGTATAGTCAATCGGCAAAGAAAACGTTCTTCTGAACCTGTCACCTGCCATGCCTTTGAGGGAAACATCTCGAGCCGTCAACATAAACCCACCCGATGGGGGAACCCGGTTGATGTCCCCCTTGCGAGGAAACACGGCGCCGTACCTCTGTACAATTTCCCCTTGCCTTTGTCGCCATCCCGTCGTATTGTCCGGCCATGATAAACCGGCAGTCGATAATGGCCATATGCCGCTGGACCGTCTGGACCGCGATGATTGTCGCGGCAGGC
The DNA here is from genome assembly GCA_012797915.1 of Candidatus Zixiibacteriota bacterium. Classification (GTDB taxonomy): domain Bacteria; phylum Zixibacteria; class MSB-5A5; order GN15; family JAAZOE01; genus JAAZOE01. Next base: position 10,858 of record JAAZOE010000171.1, read on the forward strand.
ATTATCGCCGTCCTCCCAATACTTCATCACCACGTGCTTTGGTCGAGCGATCACCGCTGTCTGATATGTCTGGCTTTTGCGGCGCCTGTCATCGTTGCCGCCGTCTTTCTGTTGCGACCCGGGCGGGAACGCCTTCGGTACCATCTCCCCGGCGGCCAAAAGACGAATATCGCCGAATATCACCCTCCCTTCTGCTTTCTGAGGGCACCGCCGTCCTCCTGCTGATTCCTCTGTCGAAGAGTCATACTTAAATTTGAATCACAACCACGGCGCGAGGATACGCCACAGGAGGAACGTATGATGAGGGCAATGTCGATATATATTGTCCTGTTTATGGTGCTGTGTGGTCCATGGGCTCTGGCCCAGACGACGCTTAACCCGGATCTCTCCCTGGTCGGAGATTTTCGGATGTTTTCGCACGACGACAGCACGCGGGCCGACGAAAAGGAGAGATTTAACCTGGCGTCCCCGGAAATGGAGCTGATGGTCGGCGGGTATCTCAATCCCTACGCCCGGGCCGATGCCGTCATCGCCTGGGAAGGCGAGGAAACCGCCGAAATCGAGGAACTATATGCCACCATCTTGCGCGGTCTTCCGCTGGGGACCAATCTCCGGGTCGGCAAATACCTGCTCGAATTCGGCCGTCTCAACCCGGTCCACCCGCATGCTTGGTCGTTTCTGCAACGCCCCCTGCCGCAGGCGTCGTTTTTCGGCGATCATGGCCTCAACGACATGGCCGTGCGCGCCTCGTTTATTCTTCCCACCGGAGCGGCATACACCGAGCTGATGATGGCGGTGACGAAAGGGGATGCCCTCTTGGGACATCATCACGATGAGGAGGCTGCGGCCGAGAAGCACGCCGAGGACGACGAGGAGCGGGTCAATCCCGGCTTCTTCGGACGGATGACCACCTCGTTTGCCGTGGCCGACGCCTCCGAACTGGCCCTGGGAGCATCGCTGGTCAACTCGGTCTACGAGAGGGAAGAGGCCGAGGAGGAAGGCCTCGCCGATCGCCAATTGCGGGCGACCATCATCGGCGGCGATATTAAATACAAGTACCGCCCCTCGCGCTACACCGCGGTGCAGATCGAGGCGGAAGGGCTGGTTCGCTCCGAAGAGCAGTCGGACGATAACACCATAACCTCCTGCGGCGGGTATGGATACGTCGATTATCGCTTTCGCCAGCGGTACAATATCGGCGGGATTTATGAATATCTGGCGCAGAAGGAGTTGATGGAAGGAGAGGAATCGCCGGTCGAAACCACGCACACCTCCTGGCGGGCGGGGGTATTCATCGGTTTTGCTCCGGTGGAAGAGACCAGCCTGCTTCGCCTGACCGGACACTGGACCAGGGAAGAAGGACGCGACGGGTATTGGGAAGGCATCCTTCAACTGGTGATCAGCCTTGGTTCCCATCAACCGCATAACTTTTAGGAGGCCTGTCGTGATAAAATACATCTTCATGCTGGCGGCTCTGTCCCTGTCGACAGCGGCCGAGGCGAAAATCAAGGTCGTGACCTCGACCAGCGACCTGGCCTATTTCGCCGCCCAAATCGGTGGGGATTTGATCGAGGTCGAGGCCATCGCATCCCCCAAGGCGGACATCCATTTCGTCGAAATCCGGCCGAGCTATATGACCAAGGTCGCCGCCGCCGACGTGGCCTTCAAGATTGGCCTCGAACTCGATATGTGGATGGACCGTATCATCGACGGCTCGCATAACGGCCGGCTTATCGTGGCCGATTGCTCCAAATACATCGAGCCTCTGGAGGTACCGACGTTCAAGGCCGACGCCCGCCATGGCGACCTGCATCGGTTCGGCAACCCTCATTACTGGCTGGGACCGCAAAACGTCAAACCGATCACCGAAGCCATCGTGGAGGGACTGACCAAGGCCGATCCCCAACACGAGGCCCGATTCCGCGAAAATCAGCAGGCGTTTCTGGCCGAAATCGACCGGGGTTTGGAGGCGCTGGCTGCCAAGCGGGAACGCCTGCGGGGGAAGGAAGTCGTCTTCTATCATAACTCCTGGCCCTATTTCAACGCCTACACCGGCCTGATCGCGGCCGGCTTCATCGAGCCGTTTCCCGGTGTGTCCCCGTCCCCCTCGCACCTGAAGAAAATCACCGAACTGGTGCAGGAGCGGCACATCCCGATCATCGCCGTGGAACCGTATTTCGACAAGCGGGCGCCGGACAAGATCGCCTCGGTCACCGGCGCCAAGGTGGTGACCGTCTACCCGTCGATCGGCGGCCGCCAAGCGGGGGAATCGTACCTGCAATGGCTGGAAGGGAACCTCGATGCCCTGCTGGAGGTGATACCGTGAGTTCCTACGTGCAGTTCCTGGTGTGGCCGTTTATCGCTTCGCTGGTGCTGATCGGCATCCACGTTTATTTCGGCCTCCACGTGATCAAGCGCGGCATCATCTTCGTCGATCTGTCGCTGGCCCAGGTGGCCGCGGTCGGAATGACCGTGGGGATTCTGCTGGGCCATGATCCCGGCGGCGACATGTCGTATTTCTTTGCCCTGGCAGCGGCGCTGGTGGGGGCGGTCGTGTTCACCTTCACCCGCGGCTTGGAGGGAAAGGTCCCGCAGGAGGCGTTTATCGGCATCGTCTATGCCGCCTGCTCCGCCGCGGTCATCGTGTTGGTCAGCCACGAACCGGAGGGAGGCGAGCATATCCGCCACATGCTGGTCGGATCGCTCCTGACGGTTACCCCGACGGCGGTGATCAAAACCGCCGTCGCCTATGGCGCCATCGGCCTGTTTCACTGGCTGGCCCGTAAACCGTTTTTGCAGCTCACGTTCACCCCGGAAACCGTTCCGAGAAGCGCCCGCCTGTGGGAGTTCCTGTTTTATGCCGGCTTCGCGGTCGTGGTGACCTCGTCGGTGAAAATCTGCGGGGTCCTGGTGGTGTTCGTCTTCTTGGTGGTTCCGGCGGTGTTTGCCGCTCTGATCACCGACAGTATCGCCCGGCGACTGATCTATGGCTGGGCGTTTGGGATCGTCGGCAGCGCCATCGGAATAATCGTATCGTTTTGGCTGGATACCCCGACCGGGGCGACGATGATCTGCGTTTTTGCGATCATGCTCCTGGGGGTCATCCCGCTGGCCCGTCGGCGGGCGGCATAGCGGCGGATATGTTGCTACTGTTGTGCCCGGTCCGCCTGCGGCGGATCCACATCTGCCGGGAGTCTTCCCCAAAATGAACTTCGTATAGGTGGCACCCTCAAGCTCTTGGCTTGAGGGTGTTTTCCTAAGCGGGATGAAATTATATTCGCGGCCGGTTGGCGAGAGCGCTGAATTCCTCTACGGGGAAGTGGTATTTGAGCTTTGACATTATTGTTCTGTTGAGCCGATGGTTTACCAGCGGAAGGGGATGCCCGATTTCCATCAGATCGCATTTGACCTGGTAAATGAGCTGGTTCATTGAAGCCAACACACTCCGGTCACCGGCTTTGCATAAACTGACCGACTCTAGATCCGGCGCGATTGCCATATCAAAGATATTCGCAATACCGTCCAGCATCATGTTATCGCGCAACGCCTTCATGCCGCACTCCACAAGCGCCCTCTCGTTCGGCACGCCCTTGCCCGGTAACACCGCTGAATACAGCGTTTTGGTATTGGTCAATAAAATACACTGCCAACGGGATACCATAAACAGGTTGGCCGTCCAGTCGAGAAACGGATTTTCGTGCGGCGGCACGGCCGCGGCCGGAGTGACCTTGATCTTCCTGGCAAGCCTTTGTGTTATTCGAAATATCATCGCGTCCATCTATGTACCCATTTAGGGTAAGAATGTACTCAGAATGGGTAACATCATCAAGTCAAAAAGAAAACAGCATGTCGCAGGTTTCTTTTCAGAAAGCGCGGGTGAACTGCTTCGCAGAAGACTGGGGAGAGCCCCGCTATTATCTGCTACAGCCGGTACATGCACGGCGCGGGGCCGCCGCGGAAGACATAATTGATGATATATACCGCGTCGCCGACGTTCGTCTTGCTGTCGCAGTTGACATCCCCCTCGGGCGGAAACACCGGCAGCGGCCCGCCGCGGAAGATATAATTGATCAGGTAGACGGCATCCCCCACGTTGATCGCCCGGTCGTTATTGACGTCTCCCGACTGGTCCCACACCGCCACCATCCGCTCGAATTTCACGACCGTGCTGTCGCCGACCCGGTTTTCGGCCGGAAGCCCATAGGCGAAAAACGGCTCCACCATGCATTCGGCTGCGGCCACCCCGATCAAAGCCGAATCGACCAGAATCGTCGAGTCGACGGACAAATACTGGAACGTGATGTCGCCGCGACGGTCAATGATAACCTCAAATGTCGTCAGCGTGTCGGCCGCCGACTTGAACGTCCCCACTCGCCAGTATTCGATAATCAATGTGTCCTTGTGCGGTGCCTTATAGACATACACCGCTCCATGGCCGCCATCGGTCGTGTCCAAATTGAAATCGTTCCAGAACGGGGCGATAAACGTGGCAAACGGCTGGCCGGGAATTGTCACCGTGTTGGTGTAATATCCCTGCACGTTGATATTGGTGTCGGTAAACGATATCGCCCCGTTGGCCCCGATGAAAAATTTGGTGTAGACGGAATCATAGAAGGGGAAATCAAACCCGATATTAATCGGTCCGGCCGTGCCATCATCGATGATATACTCGGTGACCGCGGGATTGTACCATGATGTCGCCAGAATCGCCGCTCCGGTCGAGGTAATGTCGATCCATTGAAACGGCTGTCCCTCCGGCTGAAACGATGTCTCCACCACATAGGTCGTATCCGCGCAGGGAACGTCGAGGAATATCGGAACGATTTCCTGCTTCTCCATCGGCCCGCCGTCCTCGCCGAACGCAATCCGCACCTGACCCTTGTATATCTGTATCCGGTCCTCGATCGCCGTCGCATCAAACAGCAAATCAACCGATACGAATGACGACGGCGGAATGGTCCCCGTCGAATCCGGCACCACCAGCCAGTCCCCCAGATTCTTGAGTACGCTGTCGACCGTGGAAATCTCAAACGCCAGCGTCGCCGTCGCCGAGCCGTTGGTCAAGGTCAACGGAATGATCATCTGCGTTCCGACGGCGATCACCGTGTCGATATACAACGGACTGACGGTCAAGTCATCCGGGGCGGGGAGAGCCGAGTCGGCCGCCCTAAGATTGGGACGGGGACCGATATGGGTGGAAGCCCCTCCCTGCTGGGGCGATCCGGTGGCGATAAGGATGTCCCGCATCTCGTCGGCGTCGAGCACCGCGCCGTCATAGCGGGCTTTACAGATTCCCTGCAACGAGGCCGCCGCCCCGGCCACTACCGGCAGCGCCGATGATGTTCCCGCGAACGTGGCCGTGTAATACTGCCGTTCATCATGGCCGCCGCTGAACAGGTCGCCGTATCCGCAGGTGACCACTCCCGCACCGTGCCCCTGAAGATTGACCCTGGCGCCATAGTTGGAAAAACTCAGCCGCGACCGATCGTTGCCGTATTCCCCCGACGGCGGCGCCCCGGCGCCGAC
>JAAZOE010000020.1 GCA_012797915.1 Candidatus Zixiibacteriota bacterium
CCTTGGCGTGTTTATTGAAGGTAAATTAGCCCCGACCGGCCCGGAAGGCAAGGCCAAATCGGCAGAAAAACCGCCCCCGGCACCGTCCGACCCTGAATTCGGCAAAGAAATTGTGAATCCAAACCCCCGTTTTTCGATCCAAAGAGAGAGGAGGCCAAATACGGCCAGACAACGGGAGAATGCATATGCGCGGGTCGAAAATCGTGATACTCGTGGTTATAGCGGGAATATTGGCGGTGGCGGGATACGGTTTCTGGCCGCAGATTATCAACCTGATGATGCCGTCCGACAGCCGGCCCGGCCGGGTATTGTTTCAGCCGGAATCGGTCACTCCGGAACAGTTCGCGCGTATAGCCGACCAACTGACCAGTAAGGGCGGCGGGGATTTCACGCATATCGAACGGTTCCGGGAGGCCGGGATCTTGGCCTATGAAGGTCCCTCGACCTGCCTGAAATGCCACGAAACGATGACCATCAAGGACGCGGTCACGGGGAAGGAAAAAAAGACCCCTCTGGGGGACAACCTGCTGACTTCCGTCCATTATCGTTTCTTCAGCACCGCTCATCCCAACGTGTACGGCTTCAACGGCGCGAAAGCGGATAATTTCCCGATGGGAAAAATCGACCGCCCCTGCCCGAAACCGGGATCGTTCGCCATAACCGCCTGGGCCGAGCAGGTCGTAACCCGGGAGGGCGATACCCTTTCCGAGGGGTGCGGCCAGTGCCATATCGGCGGCCAGGGTCAGGCGCCGCTGGGGGAAATCATGCCGGGGTACCGTACTATCGAGGCGGAGAAGGAGGCGGTCGATTGCCTGATCTGCCACGCCGCGGCATACGACATGAACCGAAAACAGGTGGTCCGCGATGGCGCCGGCCGCCTGCGCTGGGATCAGGATCTATCGATGACGGCGGCGATGAGCGTGACCAATACCACTTCCCAAACCTGCCTGCGCTGTCATCAGCACAATTTCGGCGGGGACATATATGTCGACCAGGTCGACCCGACGTATATGCAAAGCATGCAGAATCCCGGCCGGCAACGCCCGCGGGTATTACACCCCGGTTCCAAGCGGGGGACGCCGTTTTCGCCGTCGTGGGACGTCCACGCCGCCGCCGGCGTGAATTGCGTCGATTGCCACATGACCGAGGGTCACTATATCGCCAAAGGAACCCATACCACCACCATGATGGCCAACGACCTGCCGTCGGTCGAGGTGGATTGCGAAAACTGCCACACGGCGACGCCGCATACGTCCGGTGGAGATCAGGCCGATTACCTCAACGCCCACATCGAAAAGATCGCCTGTCAGACCTGCCATATCCCTTCCCTGCATCCGGACAATGCCACCTACCGCGATTTCTCAAAGCCGGTCTTCGAGGAACATCCGGGGATTTATGTCTACTCCGACTCGGTTAAAGCAACGGAACCGGGGACGGGGATCATGTATGTCTGGTGGAACGGCGACGCCACCTTCTTGGGCAATCCAATCGGCGACAACCCCAACTGGAAGAACCTGTACCGGTTCTACAATCCGACCCATGTCTGGCAGGAATTCGCCGATTTCGACTATGCCGGGTGGTACGAGAATGTGATGCG
>JAAZOE010000172.1 GCA_012797915.1 Candidatus Zixiibacteriota bacterium
AAACGATTGTCCCGGAAAAGGATGGCTGAGGCCGAAAATCTCGGCGATGGTCTTGCCGGTATCCGCAAACGTTGCCCGGCGCCCCAGGTCCACAGCCCCGGTCATTCCCGGCCGGTAAGCCAACAGCGGCACGTATTCCCGGCTGTGATCGGTCGATGGCGTGGTCGGATCGCATCCATGGTCGGCCGTAATGACCAGCAGGTCATTATCCCGCAACAAGGGGAGAAGCTCTCCCAGCCGCGCATCGAAATCCTCCAACCCCTTCGCAAACGACCGAACGTCGTTGCGGTGACCCCAGAGCATGTCGAAATCAACCAGGTTGGCCATGACCAGTCCGGCGGAGAATTCCCCCGCCGCCTCGATCGTCCGGTCCATCGTCTCCATGTTTCCGGAAGCCTTGACCGTCCGGCTGATCCCCCGCCCGGCCATGATGTCATAAATCTTGCCGATGGCCAGCACTTCCTGCCCCGCCTCGATGATCTTCTGCCCGACAAACGGCCCCGGCGGGGCGATGGAAAAATCGCGCCGTCGAGGAGTGCGGACAAATGCCCCCGGCATTCCCTCGAACGGCCGGGCGATGACCCGCCCGACCCCATGAACGCCCGTCAGCATCCGGCGGGCAACCGCGCAGACCCGATATAACTCTTCCACCGGCACCAGCGACTCATGCGCGGCGATTTGGAAGACCGAATCGGCGGAGGTATAGACGATCAATTTCCCGGTCTGCAAATGTTCTTCGCCCAATTGGGCGATAATCTCGGTTCCCGAGGCCGGGATGTTTCCCAAAACGCCGTACCCGCTCCGCCGGGAGAACTCGGCGATCAGATCGTTCGGAAACCCGTGCGGATACGTCGGGAAGGGGTGATCCAGGATGACGCCGAAATGCTCCCAATGACCGGTGGTGGAATCTTTCCCCGGCGAAACCTCGGCCATCCGGCCATACGCCCCAATCGTGGCGACCTGAGCAGAGACCCCTTCGGTATCCGCTATTTTCCCCAAACCAAGCCGTTCCAGATACGGCAGACGCAGACCGCCGACCGCGCGGGCGGTGTTGGGGATGGTCGCCGACCCGGCGTCGCCGTAGACAGCGGCATCCGGAAGCTCCCCGACGCCGCAGGCGTCGAGAACCAAAAAAAAGACCCGCAGGATCTTTTCCATACGGGTCAAACTATGGGCGGGACAGAGGCAAGTAAAGCAAATTATAGGGTCTTGATACCGGTCAGGGCGTATCCGATGACCTCTTCATACTCCGCCGTCACATGGATCGGCCGGCCTTCTTTAATGGCCGTTCGGTCGATGCTCAACCGACGGCTTTCATCGGAACTGACGGCGATGCCGTCTTGATATCCGTAATAGAGAATCCCCTTGGCCTCCACCCGGTCGATCCCCTGCAATCGGGTCGTATCGGCCTCGGCGGGAAAGAGTGGAAAGACCATGTTTCCCTGGTATTCGATCACGACGCATTGACGGCCGAGTTTATAGGCGGTCCCCTTGATCCGATAGGTCGTGGCCGCCTCGGCTGTCGACCCGTCCGGCAGCGTTACCGTCACCTTCTGGGTCCAGCCGGAGTCGATCATCACCGGAGCATCGGGAAAAACCGGGACCCCTTGTTCATAATACTGACGGGCATAGTTCTCCCATTGCGGGGTCGATTCCCCGAGCATGCGGAACGAAACCACCTTGCCGCTGGGGGCAATTTCCTGATGGTAGGTATACTCCCTGGTGACCCGTTTGACATTCCCCGCGCTGTCGGTCGGTTCATCCCAGTGCCAGCGGTTCTCCTCCAACACCTCGGCGATGCCGTTGGGGAGCATCTTTTGAGTCGTGTAACTGACCTCGGCCTCCAACTTGACGTCGACCTCCCGCGATAATTTGCCATCCCGAAATTCCTTGCCGACACGATGCGACGTCAACAGGTAATTCTGAACCTTGCCCACCGGAGCATAGTTGGCCCGAAGGGTGAATGACTGCGGCGGCTGGCTGCATGACCAAAACCAGCCCACCATGAGGCAGACCAAGACGGGGCAGAGCCGCCGCCTGGCGGTGAGGGGGAATACCGATTTCATGCGCGCTCCTTAGTAGTCCTGCACATTCACTTCTGCGGGGAATCTCCCTGACCCCCCGAATCGCCGGTCGCATCCAGAGAATCCCGGTCGGCCGAGAGCGGGGAGGGCGATCCGACGGAATTGATGCCGGTTTGCAGTTCGGCCGGAACGACGGTCGAATCTGCGGCGTCGGTCTGGACGTACCTCCCCTGCGAGGCCTTTTCAACCCACCGCTTCTGGTCCTTTTCCTGCCTGAGTCCCGAGAGATAAAACGATGAGAACAGAAGCGTAATCACCGCCGCCAGCCCGATAAGCGTCTTGAGAACCTCCCCGCTGCGATTACCGGGCCGGGCAGGCTGAGGGAAATCGTCGGCCACCGATGACGAGTCGATCCGGGCGGCGATTCGTTCCCCCAGACCGTCGAAATACGCCCCGCCGGGGTCCGGCGATTCTATTCGTCCGAGATAGACGCGAAGGCGACGGAGTCGCTCCAGGTCCTCCCGGCATTCCGGGCACCCCTGAAGATGCTGTTCGATTTCGGTTTTTTGCTCCGGGGAGACCTCCCCTTCGAGGTACTCCCCGTGCCAAAACCGACTATGGCGGATAGTCATTTTTGGTTCCTTACGTCTGCTTAAACTTACCAGAGCAACTTGCCCAGCCGTTTCTTCATCTTGCCGCGCGCGATATGAAGGTTGGATCGGACCGTGGCCTCGGGGCACCCCATAATCTTGGCCACTTCATCCTTTGAGAGGCCCTCCACGTCGTGCAGGATCAGGGTCATCCTCTGGCGGGGCGGAAGCTCATCTGCTGCCTGTAATATCGCCGATAGCAACTCCTTGTTGGCCAGTATCTTTTCCGGGTCGGCCACCCGCATCGACAACATCAGTTGAACCGACCCCGGCAGTTCCGATTCCTCCGGCATCGCCACCATCCGCCCTTTTCTCCGCCGCAGCAGGTCGATGGCGTAATTGGTCGCGATCCGGTAAACGAAAGACTCGAAATTCTCGGGGGCCTTTAGTTGCCCGATCCGGTGGTAGACCCGGACAAACGTTTCCTGGGCGACCTCGTCGGCCTCCACATGATTGAGCAGCATCTTGAAGGCCAACGCGTACACTTTCCGCTGAAAGGCCTTGACCAGCTCGGTAAACGCCTGCCGGTCGCCTTTCTGAAAGAGCGTCACCAGGCGGGTTACTTCATCGGACATCCCGACCGCTTTCTCTTTCGTCTTCCCTAAGACGCGCCACAGGTCCCCGTGTGTAATAAAAAAACGCCTGAAAATTGACAAGCAATCGGGGTTAGCTTATCCTTAGCGGCGACGTTTGTCAATGGAATTCTGGCCGACACCATCCGCCGAGGAGACAATGGATTCGGACCAGCGTATATACGCCAACAAATACCGCTTCTTTCTGGTCAGCGCCCTGGCCGGCTTTGTCGCCACCCTCGATTCCTCCATCGTCAACGTCAGCCTGCCGACCCTCTC
>JAAZOE010000173.1 GCA_012797915.1 Candidatus Zixiibacteriota bacterium
ATCAACACGATCATCAGCTTCCTCATCGTGGCGTTTGCGTTTTTCATGCTGATACGCGCCATCAACCGTTTGAAACGGGAACAACCGGCTCCGGCGGCGGCTCCGACGACCAAGGAGTGTCCGTTCTGTTACTCCACGGTGCCGATCAAGGCGGTCCGGTGCCCGCATTGCACCTCGGAGTTGAAATCGTAACGGCCGAATAGTCCGACAGAAAGCAATAAAAAACGGCGGCAAGTCCGGTCCAGCCCCCTAGGGACCGGTACCTGCCGCCGTTTTCCTTAATATTTCGATTTGCCGGCTTACCCGGCGAACAGTGTTTTCCCCTTCAGCGCCTCGGCCACCCGGGCCACGTTCGCACCATGATGACGGGCGGCGACCAGACCGGCGTCGGACAACCCGATCGGTTTCAGGTTTTCATCGGCCGACTGTGACCAGGCGCCCCACTGAAGCCCCGATTGCGCATATCCGGGCGTGCTTTTGGGGAGCGGCACAATTACCATCCCCAACTCCGCGAAATTATTAAGCATCGACAGCAGGGTCAGTTCCGCGCCGCTGCCGGCATGGCCATGACCGCTGCCGGTGGCGAACACCGCCCCGACCTTGCCGACCAGCGAGTTTTTCATCCACATCCCGCCGCAGAGCGAATCGATCAATTTCTTGATCCGCCAGTCCATGCTCCCCATATGCACCGGGCTGCCGAAGATGATGCCGTCGCTGGTGAGCAGGTCCTCGGCGCTGACGGTTTCCGCGGCGCGCAACACCGGTTCCGCGCCCGGCACCGTTTCGACCCCCGCCGCAATCACCTCGGCCATCTTTTTGGTGTTGCCGTAGTCGGAGGCATACACGACCAATATCCTTGTCATCGTCAGTTCCTTCCCGCGCCCTCTTTGACCTTGATCGCCTCGATTTCGAGGTTGATCACGACCTCGTTACTCACGACCAGGGAGCCATCGGCCATGGCGTTACTCCAGCTCAGGCCGTAATCCTGGCGATTGATCGTGGTGGTGGCCGAAAATCCCGCGCGGGTGCTGCCCCACGGGTCATTGATCGCGCCGTTGAAGGTGCAGGCCAGAGTGTCTTCCTTGGTGACCCCCTTCATGGTCAGGTCGCCGATCATGGTGAACTGGTCCCCGGCGCCCTTGAGAATCTTCTTGGACTTGAAAGTCATGGTCGGAAACTTGGCGGCATCGAAGAAGTCCGCGCTTCGCAGATGTTCATCCCGCTTATCGATCCCGGTGGTAATCGAGGCGATCTGAACGGTGACCTCGACCGCGCCGCCGGCGACATCCTTGCCGTCAAACCCGGTGATTTTCCCGGAGAAGTCACCAAACGAACCATTGACCTTGGTAACCACCAGATGGCGGACGGTGAACCCGACATGGGAATGGGCGACATCGATATCCCAGGTCTGGGCTCTGGCCGAGGCAACCAGCATCAGCGGAACCAGCAACAACAGGGCCACTTTTCTATACATATCAACCTCCATCGTTCTTATTTGCCGCGCCGCCGCAGGGGCGGCGTCGAGTTTATCGACTGCGTTACGTCGGTGCGCTTTCCCGCGCTTCGGTGGCTATAACCGGGGAACGGCAAAAAAGTTCGCGTCTTTTCGGACAAATCGGTCGGTATTTGTTTCTCTCCTGGAGACGGGGGTTGGGATATCAATGGGAATAAAACAATAGGCGGGCGGGGTAGGGACCCCGCCCGCCCGTGGGGGCAACGGTAATAATGCAGATGGTCCAGGGTGAGCTTGTCGGACTGCCTATCCCGCCGGATGGCCCCCGGGCACGACAACGGGTTCTCAGCTTTTCCGTCGCTTTTGCCCTACCGCCGTCCGGCCGAAACGCCGTCACGCGATCTGCCTAACATCGAACGTCTTGCCGATTTCTCTCCCCCAAAAGGTTCCGCTCCGAATCCAACGGCCATCCTGGTGACGCCGGGCGCCGTCGTTCGCCGCCATTCCCCTCTGTGGCGTCGATTATTTTCGGTAAGGCAGGTGTCGGTCGCGATGTATGGGCGCCGTTAATACGGCGCGTTTCTGTAATTGCCTGTATTCCAGCTATCGGTCACGAGTCGAATATGTTGAACCGTTTTCCGTCGTTATCCCGCGCCGATACGATAATAGCCGACGGCCACAAACGCTTTTTTCGACCAATTGGTCG
>JAAZOE010000174.1 GCA_012797915.1 Candidatus Zixiibacteriota bacterium
AAACGACATGTCCATCACCACCGCCGGGTGCCCCTCGGCGGCGGCCAAATTGATCAGTCTCCCCTCGGCCAAAATATGGACCCGTCGGCCGTTTTTCAGGGTGTATTCCTCCACCAGCGGCCGGACGATGCGGACGGATTTGCTGATTTTCTTCAGGCCCTCGAGGTCCAGCTCGACATTGAAATGGCCGGAGTTGCAGACGATGGCGCCGTCTTTCATCTTGCTGAAATGTTCCGGGCGGACGACGTTGATGTCCCCGGTGAGGGTGACGAAGACATCGCCCAGGGGGACGGCCTTGGCCATCGGCATGACGCGGAAGCCGTCCATGGCGGCCTCGATGCCTTTGACCGGGTCGACTTCGGTGACGATGACGTGGGCGCCCATGCCGGCGGCGCGGATGGCGAAGCCGCGGCCGCACCAGCCATAGCCGGCCACGACCACGGTGGAGCCGGCCATGAGATGGTTGGTGGCCCGAATGATGCCGTCGATGGTGGACTGACCGGTGCCATAGCGGTTGTCGAAGAAATGCTTGGTCTTGGAGTCGTTGACGGCGATGATTGGATAGGCCAGGGCGCCGTCGTGGGCCATCGCCCGCAGGCGGATGACGCCGGTGGTGGTTTCCTCGGTGCCGGCGACGACGCCGGGGAGCAGTTCCCGTCGTTCGGAATGCAGGGTGGAAACCAGATCGGCGCCGTCATCCATGGTCAGGTGCGGCTTGAAATCGAGGACCTGGTGGATGTGCTTGTAGTACGTTTTCTTATCTTCGCCGTTGATGGCGAAAACGGCGATGCCGTAGTCTTTGACCAGCGAGGCGGCGACGTCATCCTGCGTGGAGAGCGGATTGGAGGCGCAGAGGGCGACGGTCGCGCCGCCGGCCTTGAGGGTGCGGACGAGGTTGGCCGTCTCGGTGGTGACGTGGAGGCAGGCGGCGAGGGTATACCCGGCCAGCGGTTTTTCCTTGGCGAAGCGGGCGCGGATGAGGTTCAGCACCGGCATATGGTGGTCGGCCCATTCGATCCGGTTTTTCCCCTCGGGCGCCTTGGCAATATCTTTAATATCATAGGTCAGCATAGTCCGGGTATCCTCTCCCCTGCTTGACGGTCCTTGTTCAACGGCTCGATGGTCTAGGCATCCTTGGCCAACTCATTGGCCTTGTCGGTTTTCTCCCAGGTGAATTCGCTGATTTCGCGTCCGAAGTGACCATAGGCCGCAGTTTTGCGGTAGATCGGCCGCAGGAGGTCCAGCGATTCGATGATGCCGCGGGGGGTCAGGTCGAAATGTTTGCGGATCAGTTCGACGATCCGGCTTTCCTCGACCTTATTGGTGCGGTCGGTCCAGACCATGATCGAGACCGGCTCGGGCACGCCGATGGCATAGGCCAGCTGGATGGAGCATTTATCGGCCAGACCGGAGGCAACGACGTTCTTGGCGATGTAGCGGGCCATGTAGGAGGCGGAGCGGTCGACCTTGGTCGGGTCCTTGCCGGAGAAGGCGCCGCCGCCGTGCGAGGCCATGCCGCCATAGGTGTCGACGATGATCTTGCGGCCGGTCATGCCGGTGTCGGATTGCGGGCCGCCGATGACGAACTTGCCGGTGGGGTTGACGAAGTATTTGGTTTTGTCGTCGAGCATGGCGGCGGGGATGATCGGTTTCACGACGGCGTCGATGATCTCCTGCCGGGCTTTTTCGGTGATATGCTTGCCGGTCGAATCGAGGATTTCGGTCGAATGCTGGGCGGCGATGACGACGGCGTCGACCCGGGACTGTTGGCCGTCGATGTACTGCACGGTTACCTGCGACTTGCCGTCGGGATAAATATACCCGAGGATCTTTTTCTTGCGCACCTCGGCCAGGCGCATGCACAGCTTGTGGGCCAGCATGATCGGCAGAGGCATCAGCTCCGGCGTTTCCCGGCAGGCGTACCCGGACATGAGCCCCTGGTCGCCGGCGCCGCCGGTGTCGACTCCCTGGGCGATGTCGGGCGACTGCGAGCCGATGGCGTTGAGCACGGCGCACCCCTCGCTGGAAAAGCCGAGATGGGCATCGGTGTAGCCGATCTCCTTGAGGATGCCGCGGACGACTTTCTGGATATCGACGTAGCCGCGGGTGGTGATTTCGCCGCCGACGACGACCAGGCCGACGGTGATGAACGATTCGCAGGCCACGCGGCCGTGCATGTCCTGTTCGATGATGGCATCCAGGATGCCGTCGGATATCTGGTCACAGATTTTATCGGGATGTCCCTCGGTGACCGATTCCGAGGTGAATAGGAAACTTGCCGATTTCATACCTCTTTCTTTCTCCGCTGTATGGTTTCTTTCAAAAATGTCGTATTTCGGAAGAATCGCCCATGTTGAGCGCCCGCAGGTCGCCGTAGACCACGGCCCGATGGCCGACCACGGAGTCGGTCAGCAGCGCATTCTCGACCTCTGCTTCGTATCCCACGATGGAGTTCTTGATGATGGAGTGCCGGACGACGGCCTTGTCGGAGACGGACACATACGGCCCGATAACCGATTCCTCGATGATGGCGGTCGGGGCGACGTAGACCGGGGGAATGATGACGCAACCGGCGATCGGCTCCTGCGGGGCCATGGTTCCCAGCAAATATCGGTTGGTGGCGATCAGCGATTCCCGCTGGCCGCAGTCATACCAGCCATCGACCGAGGCGGCGCGGAACACAGCGCCGTCGTCGATCATCCCCTGCAGGGCATCGGTGAGTTCGATTTCCCCATTGGTGCGGATATCCTTTTCCACCAGGCGGTCGAGGTGCTTCCTCAAAAGCGGCGTGTCGGTGATGGAGTAAAGGCCGATGATGGCCAGATCGGATTTGGGGTGGGCCGGTTTTTCCACGACGGAGGCGATGTGCCCGTCCCGGACTTCGGCGATCCCGAACCGTTGAGGGTCCTTGACCGCCATCACGGCCAGCTGGTTGTCCTCAGGGGCGACAAACGATTTGAGGTCGGCATCGACGATGGTGTCGCCGAGGATGATTAAGACGGGGTCGTCGGCGGCTTTTTCCAGAGCCATGTGCACGGCGTATCCCAGGCCGAGGAGGTCCTGTTGTTCGACGAAACGGATCGGGCCGGGGAAATGATGCGGGGCGTATTCCTGAACCTTCTCTCCCATGAACCCGGTGACGATAATTGTCTCTTCCGGGGTGAGACAGGCAACGCGGTCGAGGATATGGCCCAGGATCGGCTTGCCGGCGACATGAACCAGCGCTTTGGGGAGGGTGTGGGTGTGCGGTCGGAGTCGAGAGCCGACACCGGCGGCCGGGATTATCACTTTCATATCGTCCCTGAACCTCTATAAGCTCAATTCGGACAAATATATGATACGTCGGGCTGCTTCGCCATAGTAAAAACTTCGCCTTAAAAGCGACGCCGGCGCGCGGTCAGAATCGGGAGAAATCGGGCGGGCGGCGTTCAAAGAAAGCGGTGAATGCCTCGACCGCCTCCGGCGATTTCAACCGTTCGATCAGGAGGCGGGCTTCCTCATAGATGGTTCCCTCGATCAGGCCGGCGTTGG
>JAAZOE010000175.1 GCA_012797915.1 Candidatus Zixiibacteriota bacterium
CGGGAGCCGCCGGTAAAGACACCCGCGGCATCCTGCGGGTACACCAGTTCGACAAGGTCGAAATGGTCAAAATCGTCACTCCGGAGACGTCGTACGATGAACTTGAATCGCTGGTGGCGCAGGCCGAGGGGGTCCTGCAACTTCTGAATCTCCCGTACCGGGTCCGGATGCTGGCCACCGGCGACCTGTCATTCGCCGCGGCCAAATGTTATGACCTCGAACTCTGGACTGCCGGGGTGGATAAATACCTCGAAGTGTCCTCGGTTTCCAATTTCGAGGATTTTCAGGCTCGTCGGATGAACTGCCGGTACCGCGGTGACGATGGCAAGATGCATTTCCCGCATACCCTGAACGGCTCGGGGCTGGCCCTGCCGCGTCTGGTTATCGCCCTGATGGAAAACTGCCAGACCCGCTCCGGCGAGATCATCATTCCGGAAGTCCTCCGGCCGTATCTGGGCGGACGGGAGAGGATAGCGTAGGAACCATGGCGCCGCGCGGGAATAAATACCTGCTGTCGCTGTCCGAACGGTTTTCCACCGTCTTTAAAGGATTCCTGCTGTTCGGCGTCTGCGCCATCGGCGCGGTCTTCGTCTACTACACCACCGACATCGTCAGTGAACTGCAGAGCAACGAGGCCAAGGTGGCCCAAACCTACACCAAGATCTGGCAGCTGGTCGCCTCCGACAGCACCAGCGGCCCGGTCACCTCGGTCCTGTTCGATGAAATCATCCTCAAGTCGAACTTCCCGATCGTCGTGACCGATACCGCCGGTCAGCCGCTGTTCTGGAAAGAGCTGTCCGGCATCCCGGAAAAGGCGGCTGATCCCAAATCGCTGGAACGGGTCCGAAAACGGGTGGAGTCGATGAAGGCTCGCAAGGGAGAAATCCCCATCTATGTCGATTCGGTGGCCATCTACAAGCTCTACTATGATGATACCCCGCTGGTCGGCAAACTACGGTTGATTCCTATCGTGGAAATGGGCATGGTCGCCGGGTTCATTCTCCTGGCCCTGGTCGGTTTTCAGTACATCCGTCGCAGCGAACAACGGACCATCTGGGTCGGTATGGCCAAGGAAACCGCCCACCAGCTCGGCACCCCGATTTCCTCGCTGTTGGGATGGCTCAACCTGCTGAAAACCGGCGAGGGGAGCGATTCTTTTTCTCCCCCGGAAATCTACGAACATATCGAAACCGACCTGGCCCGCTTGGAGACGGTGGCCAACCGCTTCGGCAAAATCGGTTCTCTGCCCAAACTGGAACGGGAAGATCTCAACCGCCTTACCGGTGAAGTGGTCGACTATTTCCGGAAACGGTTGCCGCACCAGGGGGGTGGGGTCCAAATCGACTTCCTTCCCGGCGAACTTCCCGCCGTCGATTTGGACCGGGAATTGTACAACTGGGTGGTGGAGAACCTGCTGAAAAACAGCCTTGAGGCGGTCGATTCCCGCGAGGGGAAAATCGTCGTGCGAACCTATACCCTCTCCGGTGACAAACGGGTCATCGTCGAGGTGGCCGACAACGGACGGGGTATCTCCCGCGGCGACGCCCGACGGGTCTTCCGTCCGGGTTTCACCACCAAGCGGCGCGGCTGGGGGCTGGGCTTGTCGCTGGCCCGGCGCATCATCAAGGAATACCATAAGGGAAACATCTATCTGGCCGCCAGCGAACCGGGTAAAGGAGCGACCTTCGTCATCCAGTTGCCCGCCGCCTGACGCCCGGTCATCGGACTTTTAACGGAAGGGGTCGAACCACACCCTATGAAAGACCATCGCATCCTATGGGTCGATGACGAAATCGACATGCTGCAGGCGCATATCGCCTTTCTCGAAAGCAAGGGCATCTCGGTCACGCCCTGCGGCTCCGGCGATGACGCCGTCGAACTGGTAACCAAGGAGGATTTCGACCTGGTGCTGCTCGATGAGATGATGCCGGGCAAGGACGGCCTGGCCACGCTGGCCGAAATCAAGGACCAGCGGCCGCATCTGCCGATTGTCATGGTCACCAAATCCGAAGAAGAGACCCTGATGGAGGACGCCCTCGGGCGGAAAATCGACGATTACCTGACAAAGCCGGTCAACCCCTCACAGGTACTGATGGCCGTCAAGAAACTGGTGCAGAAGAAATCGATCATGGCGGGCAAACTCGGCCAGCGGTACATCACCGACATCAACCGGATCAATACCCAGTTGACCGAAAGCGGCAACTGGAAAAACTGGGCCCAGGCCTATCGGGCCCTGTGCGAATGGGACATGGAACTGGACCGGTATCCCGATGAGGGCCTGTCCGAAATTCATCGCGGTACCCGCAAGGAATGGAACGGCCGCTTCTCCCGGTATTACGAACAAAACTACGAAAAATGGCTGGCCGGCGGACCGAACCAGCGACCGCCGCTGTCGGTGGATGTCGTCGACCGTCTGGTCGCCCCCCGCCTCAAGGCCGGCGAACAGGTTGTCTTCGTTATCATCGACTGCATGCGCATGGACCTGTGGATGAAAATCGAACCGCTTCTGGCCGACCTGTTCCATATCGATCACGAATACTTCTTCTCCATCCTTCCCTCGGCCACGCCGTTCGCCCGCAACGCCATGTTTTCCGGCCTTTTCCCGGTCGATATCGCCAAATTGTATCCCGATGACTGGAAAGCGTACCCCGACGACGAAGTCTCGCGCAACCGGCGCGAGGGAGAACTACTGGAGCGCCAACTGGCTGTCAAGGGGGTTCAACCCAAAGGTGGCGTCAAATACATTAAAATCCTCAACGAACAGGAGGCCGGGGACCTGACCGCGCGGACGGAAAACTTCCTCGCCTCCCAAATTGTCGCCGTCGTCATCAACTTCGTCGATGTCCTTACCCATGGCCGCTCCAACAACGTTCTCCTTAAAGAAATGGTCCCCGATGAGGCCGCCTTTCGGGCCCTGATGCAGACCTGGTTCGAACATTCCTCCCTGTACGACACCCTGAAGATGCTGGCCCGCAAAAAAGCCACCGTCATCGTCACCTCCGACCACGGTTCCACCCTCTGCTCCCGGGGCACCGTCGCCCACGGCAAACGGGACACCTCCACCAATCTGCGGTACAAGTACGGCGACAATCTCAACTGCAATCCCAAGGAAGCCCTGCTGGTCAAGAACCCGGAACGGTTCCGCCTGCCGACCTTCTCGCTGGCCACCACCTATATCATCGCCCGCGACGATTATTATTTTGTTTACCCCAATCGGTACAACGAATACCTGAAGCAGTTCCAGAACAGCTTCCAGCACGGCGGCATCTCCATGGATGAAATCATCCTGCCGATGGCCGTCATGAAGCCGAAGGGGTAGGTTCTCGATGGACGATCTCCCGCTGGATGCTCCCCTTCTCAGCCGGTCACTCGATGAGACCGACCGCCTGGCGGCGCGGTTCTACCGGATGATCCGGCCGGATGCCGTCGTAGCCCTGGTCGGCCCGCTGGGGGCCGGAAAAACCAGCTTCGTCCGGGGTGTAGCCAAGGCCGCCGGGATCGATCCCGACAATGTCGGCTCACCGTCCTTTACCCTGATCAACGAATACCCCGGCGGGGAAACTCCCCTCTTCCACTTCGACCTGTACCGCCTGAAATCCCCGACCGAATTCGCCGCCATCGGGGGAGACGATTACCTCAACCGGTCCGGGATCGTCCTGATCGAATGGGCCGAGAACGGCGAAGGGTATATTCCCGACAAACGATTCGACGTCCGCTTCGAGATTATGGACGAACGGACCCGTCGCCTGACCTTCTCCCGGAGGCAGTGATGCTGGTACTTGGAATCGACAGCTCCACCGACAAACTTGCCGTCGGCCTGGCCGATACTGAAACGGTCATCGCCGAAAAGATGGTGACCTCGGCCTTCGAACATGCCTCCCACATCATCGCCCTGATCGATTCCCTGCTGATGGAGTCTTCGCAGGCCAAAACCGACCTGACCGGTATCGCCGTGGCTATCGGGCCGGGATCGTTCACCGGCTTGCGGATCGGCCTGGCCGTGGCCAAGGGATTGTGCGTTTCGCTCGGCCTGCCGCTCATCGGCTTGTCCACTTTCGAGGTCATCGCCCATCGCCTGCGCGGCCGCTTCCCGGAATATTTTCTTGGGGCCTCGGCCCGAAGAGGAGAGTATTACCTATGCCGCGTCAAATCAAATATCATTCTACGCGACCATATCGTTGTAATCGCCGAGGAGGGACTGCCCGAAATCATCGGTTCCGCTCCTGCCGGACTTATCGGCCGGGAACCATCCGGCCTCTGGGGTTCGATCGCACACCCGATTCCGCCCGGCGACCTCGCCGTCTCCGGCGGCGATCTGGCTCGGCTCGGCGCCCGTTGGCTGGCCGATAGCCGTCGTGATGACCCGGCCACCCTGGAGCCTTTATATATCGCCCCATCACAGGCGGAGAGACGCTTTGGCCAAAAGTAAACCGATCATCCGCCCGATGACGGCCGATGACCTCGAAACAGTCGTGATCTTGGAAAAGGAGCTCTTTTCAGACCCTTGGCCGATGTCGGCTTTTATGGATGACCTTGCCTCCGATTACAGCCATCCCTTTGTAGTTCAAATAGATAAAGAAATTGCCGGGTATGCGATACTCTGGATTGGGGTCGACGAAGGGCATCTGACCAATATCGCCGTAGCCAAAAAATACCAGCGGAAATCTATTGCCAAACGGTTGCTGTCATATATCTTACGATTTGCAGCCGAGTCGGGGCTGACGCAGATGATCTTGGAGGTGCGTCCGTCCAACACCCCGGCCATTTTTTTATATGAATCGTTCGGTTTCGCTCGGCTTGGGGTGCGCAAGCGGTATTACAAAAACCCCGTCGAGGACTGCCTGGTCATGAAGAAGGAGATCACCGGCGTTAACCTGAAATAGCCGCAGGACACCATGGATTGGTTTCGAAAAACAAAAGACGGCCTGGTCAGTCAGGAACGAAAGGAAATCCCGGACGGCCTCTGGACCAAATGCCAGGGATGCGGCGAGGTGATCTATTCACGGACGCTGGAAGAATCGAACTGGGTCTGTCCCTCCTGCAACTACCATTTCCGCATTAACTCCCGCATGCTCATCGAGTTGCTGTTGGACGAGGGGAAACTCGAGGAATTCGACACGACCCTGACTTCCCGCGACCCTTTGAATTTTCGCGACTCCAAGAAATACACCGACCGAATCGTCGCCTCGCAGGCTTCCACCGGCCTGAAAGACGCCGTCATCTGCGGCCTCGGCGCGGTCGAGGCCATTCCGGTGTCGATCTCGATCATGGATTTTACCTTCATGGGCGGGTCCATGGGTTCGGTTGTGGGTGAGAAAGTCAGCCGCTCGATTGAACGGGCCAGCGATCGCGAGATCCCCCTGGTCATCGTCTCCTGTTCCGGCGGGGCGCGGATGCAGGAGGGGATCCTGTCGTTGATGCAGATGGCCAAGACCTCGGCGCTTCTGGCCGTGCTGGCCCGCAAGCGGCTGCCCTTCATCTCGGTGCTCATCAACCCGACCACTGCTGGCGTGATGGCCTCCTATGCTTCCTTGGGTGATGTCATCATCGCCGAGCCGAAGGCGCTTCTGGGGTTTGCCGGTCCGCGGGTCATCCAGCAGACCATCGGCCAGGAACTGCCGGAAGGATTTCAATCGTCCGAGTTTTTCCTCGAACACGGTTTTTTGGACATCATCTCCGAACGCAAGGATTTGCGCCGCACCCTCAGTCTCTGCCTGCAGTACACCTACCGCCCGCGCAAACCGGCGTAACGGCGCCGTCGACCTATGGCCCCCGACCGGTACCAGAAGGCGCTGGCGTTCATTCTGAGCCGCCAGCATTTCGGCGTCAAGCTGGGACTGCGCAACATTCGCCGCCTCTCCGCCGACCTCGGTGATCCTCATACCGACTATCCGATCGTCCATGTCGCCGGGACCAACGGCAAAGGCTCCACTTGTAGTTTCATCGCCTCCATCCTGACCGCCAACGGCTACCGTGTCGGCCTGTTTACCTCCCCGCACCTGAGCGATTTTCGCGAACGGATTCGGATCAATGGCCGCAAAATTTCTCCCGAGGCGGTCACCGAATTCATCGAATACCATCGACCTCAGCTGGAGAAGCATCACGCCACCTTCTTCGAGACCACCACCGCCATGGCGATGTGGCATTTCGCCCGGAAGAACGTCGATATCGCCGTGCTGGAAACCGGCCTTGGCGGACGGCTGGATGCCACCAATATCGTTACTCCCCGGGTGACCGTCATCACCAATATCGCCCTCGAACATACGCATATTCTCGGCGCGACCATCGCCAGGATCGCCGGGGAAAAGGCCGGAATCATTAAGCCGAACGTGCCGCTGGTCACCGGCGTCGCCGACGACGGCAACGAGGCGGCCGTCTGTTTCCGGCACGTTTGTCGCGAACGCCACGCCCCGATCTTTTTCCGTCGTCCGGGGGATTACGAGTACTGGTTCGATGGCCGCCGAAGCGGTATCCGCATCCGGAACGGGGTATTCGCCGGACTTTCCGCCGAGGTGTCGCTGGCCGGACGGCATCAGGCCGAAAACGCCTTTCTGGCGGTGCGCGCCGCCGCCGAACTAAAGTCACAGGGATTCCATATCGCCGCAATCTCCATCAAGACCGCCTTGGCGACCTGCTATTGGCCGGCCCGGTTCATGGTGGTGCGGCGACGTCCGACCGTTATCATCGATGCCGGCCATAATCCGGCCGGATTCGCCGCCCTGGCCGATACCCTGCAGGAACGGTATCCCGGCCGGACTTTCGACTTTCTGATCGGCATGGTCGGGAAGAAACGGGGAGACCAGTGCCTCCGCATCATCGCCCCCCTGGCCCGGTCGATTTCGGTCGCGCCGATGGTCGAGGAACGCTCCGATGATCCGTATCATTTGATTGCGCGGCTGGGACGGCGGCGCCCCCTCGTGCGGGTCTACCCCGACGCCCCGGCCGCCTATGACGACCTGATGGAAAACAGTCGTCCGGCCGATAGTATTATAATAGCCGGTTCTCACTACCTGATCGGGGAACTGGCCGACAGAATCAGACGGGATGGATTTTGACACAGTCGGATAAGGCCAAGGATCGGTCGCAACGGGCGGTGGAAATGCTCGGCTCGGCTATCGACCTCAAGATAACCGAGCTGACCGAAAGCAACCGCCAGTTGAAACGCAAGATCTTCGACCTGTATACCATTTTCGAAATCAGCCGGAATTTCAACGCCGTCCTCGATTATGACGTCCTGGTCGATACCTTCCTGTTGACCTCGCTGGGGCAGATGGGCGTTTCTTCGGCCGCGCTGTATCTCCTCGATGTCCCTGAGGCCGGCACGCTGACGCTGGCCGAATCCAAGGGGATTGCCCATGAAGAACAGGCCACTCGAACGATTCGCATCGACGGCGTCCTGGCCCTCTTTCTCCTGACCGAGGCCCGTCCTTTCACCACCGCCGATCTGGCCGGGCGGTTCGCCGACCAACCGGAGCGGGTGATTCTGGATATGTTTCCGGGAGGGCTGGTCATCCCGTTGATTTTTTCGGCGCAGCTGAAGGGACTGGTGTTTCTCGGCGGTAAAGTATCGGGGATACCGTTTGCCCTGGACGATATGGATTTTTTATCCACGGTGGCCAACCAGTTCGTCGTCGCCGTGGAAAACGCCCGCCTCTTCCAGTCGGAAAAGCGGGCTCTGCTCGAACTGAAGGAAGCCCAGCGGCAACTGGTGTTGTCCGAACGGCTGGCGGCCATCGGCGAACTGTCCGCCAAAATTGCTCACGAAGTCAATAA
Organism: Candidatus Zixiibacteriota bacterium; assembly: GCA_012797915.1. Lineage (GTDB taxonomy): Bacteria > Zixibacteria > MSB-5A5 > GN15 > JAAZOE01 > JAAZOE01. The sequence continues at coordinate 7,774 of JAAZOE010000175.1, forward strand.
CCCCCTGAGCATCATTTCCAACTACCTGCATCTCTGCGAACGGAGTCTCAATGACCCCGAGGCCTCTCACCGCCACCTCGAAGTCGTGCGCCAGGAACTCTCCCGGATCGCCCGGATCGTCCGGCAACTGCTCGATTTTCATCGTCCCCCCAAAGCGGAGCGGGTCGAGGTCCAAACGACTGAAGTCATGAACAGCGTGCTGAGCCTGGTCGAATATCAGCTCGAAAAGAAGCGAATTGCGGTATCCCGCCGATACGATGGATCGATCCCGGCCGTCATCGGCTCCCCGGAGCAGTTGAAACAGGTTTTCCTCAACCTGATTATCAACGCCCGCGATTTCATGCCCGAGGGGGGGGGACTGACGATCGAAATCGAAACAACCGATAATAATGTGAGGATTGCCGTTTCCGACACCGGTCCGGGCATCGCCGAGGAACACCTGCCGCGGATCTTCGAACCGTTCTTCACCACCAAAGAAGACGGTTCCGGAACCGGGCTGGGACTGGCGGTCTGCTTCGGCATCATCAGCGAACACGGCGGCCGAATCGAGGCGCA
>JAAZOE010000176.1 GCA_012797915.1 Candidatus Zixiibacteriota bacterium
ATATGCCTCGGCCTCCGCCGAATCGACCCGGAAACAAACCGTGTTCCCGGTCAGGGCATTCGCGTCGCTGTCGAGGCTGTCGTCGGTTGCATCCGCCGGAGAAAACTCATACCCCTCCGGCGCGGTGAAAGCGACATAGTACTGCCCGGGGATGATATTGGCAAATTGGTACCCGCCGTCATCGCCGGTCGAAGTCGTCGTTACCAGCGTCTCGTCGCAGGCGAACAGCTCGACCTGAACGCCTGTCAGCACATCATTCCAGACGGTATCGTTCTGAATGCCGTCATTGTCGACGTCAAACCAGACTCTGCCCCCTACCGTCCCGTTGACGACCGTATCCTCTTCCAGTTGCCCCTCATACAGTCCCGCATCCCAGGTCAAATCGGCGGTGCTGACCGGGAGGGTGATAATCGCCGTCTGACCGCTGACCGGATCGGCGTCGCTGTCCAGCGTATCCGCTCCGTTGTCCCTGGCGCTGAACCGATACCCCTGAGGCGCGGAGAATTTGACCGAGTAGGTGCCGGCGGCGAGCATCGGGAAGAAATAAATCCCCTTGCTGTTGGTGACCACGGTGGTCAGTTTGACCCCGGAGCCGCTGTACAGCTCGACGGTCACGCCCGAGAAACCGGTTTCGACCAGGGTATCATCTTGAAGGCCGTTTTCATTAAGGTCGTGCCAGACCCGGTTGCCCAGAATCGAGGGGGCGTTGGGGGTATTGGCCGACAGGTCAGTCTCTGTCGGCGATGACCCCACCGGATTATGGTTTTTATCGCACCCTGCGGCCAGGAAGCCGAGGACTGCGATAAGTAGAAGGCTTTGAATGACTTTTCGCATACGTGGCCTCCTTTCGGATACACTGCCGCCACGATTATCCTAAATACATATCGGAGCCTTTCCTGTTCAAAGCCTGCACAGATTTCGCCTGTTATTCGCCGCTGACTCTTTCGAGGGAATTAGAAAATGTGGGATACGTTAAATCTAAAGGTCGCCCACCGATGGCGGACGGCCTCGCCACGACAATTATGGTTTGCGTAGGTCGAACGTCCCGGCGTTCGACCGTCCGCTCCTAGTCCGGATATTCGTCCGTCACGTAACTGTCGCTATCCGGTACCCCTCCTCAGTTTGTAGCCCATCGCTATGAGAGAAGTCAAGCGGGAAGTGGCTACCGCTCGTTTGTTTTATTCCTATCGAGAGGTCAGGACAAACCGCTATTCGTGGTCAAGGCCACAAGATTCTGGCTTCGTCGACTCGGCCGGGTGTCAGCAATCTCAGAAACGTGTTCTCAGACACGGGTGGGCCAACGCTGTACGCCCTGCGCCGAAGCGTATCGTCGCATCGCTCTCTCGATCTATCGTTCCACGCCAATCACGTACGGCTGCCCGGTAACTTCGATTGTACGCATCCGCACGACCAGTTTCCGGGCCACCGCCACAATCGCTTTCTTTTTACTCCCCGAGGCTAACCACACCGCTCGGAACTTATGAAGCAACACCGGGTCCAAGCGGATCGCCCGCCAGGCGCATTGGATCAGCCAGGCCCGCACTTGGCTCGACCCCTGCCCCGTAATATGACCCCGATGGATACTCTCGCCGCTGGAATCCTCGGCCGCCGTCAACCCGACGAAACTGGCCAGCTGTGCCCCCGTCTCAAACCGGATCATCTCGCCCCATTCCAAGGTGAACCGTATCGCCGATAAACCAGCCCACCCCCGGACACCCCGCCTTGGCCGCCACTCCGGCCTGATACGCCGGCTGTTGACTCAACCGCTTGAGTTCCTGCTTCAACTCCGCATGCAACTCCTCCACCTTCGCCAGCAGACTCAGCAACGTCCCCAGGCTGGTCTGCAGACTCGATGGCAGGGACGCAATATCCAAGTCCCGATAGTCGTGATCCCGCCAGCGTCCCGCCGCCAGCCCCTCATCCAATCCATGAAACTCCAAAAACCGGCGAATCTGATTCTTCACCGCGATGATATACCGCTGCATCTGGCTGGTCGTTCGGCTGACCTGCCGATCCTCCCGCCGCTGCCGGTCCGGAACCCGACAGGTCACGTATGTTCCCGCTTCCAGATTCGCGGCCAGTAATCGGGCGTCGGTCCGATCCGTCTTCACCCGGCTGACCTTGGCCTGTTCAACCGTATGCGCCGGCGTCACCACACACTCGATCCCGTCCGCCATCAATTTGTCATACAGGTTGAACCCCCCGAAACCGGTCTCATACATGACCACGATTCGGCATTCCGGGTACCGACCCATTAAGTACCCCCGCAAGGCCGGATACAACGCCGGCATGCTGACCTCGTGGACAATCATCCCCTCACACCGCACACAGAGCTTCCAGCTCCGCTTGGCATCTTCCAAACCGACAAAAATTCGCTTGCCGGAAACGATACTTTC
>JAAZOE010000177.1 GCA_012797915.1 Candidatus Zixiibacteriota bacterium
CGTCTCCATCTACATGCCGCCGCTGCGCGAACGGAAAGAAGACATCCCGATCCTGGTCGACTATTTCATCCGCAAATACAACCAGATATTGAACGGCAACGTCCGGTCGGTGTCCAAGAAGGCCCGGACGCTTTTGGAAAAATATCTCTGGCCGGGCAACGTCCGCGAACTGGAAAATAACGTCCATACCGCCATGGTCATGAGCAAGACCGATACCCTCCAGCCCGAGGATTTCCCCATCTTCAACGAGGATTCGGCCAAAATCGAAATCGACCTCGAGGGGCTCCAGAGCAACTACACCGACATGTTCTCCCGCATCATCGAACCGGCTTTCCCCAAAATGTTGGCCAACGGCGAGGGACGGATCTACCACCTCATGCAATCGGCCATGGAAAAAGCGCTCATCGCCGCCTGCCTGAAACACTTCAACTCCAATCAGGTCAAGGCCTCCGAAATGCTCGGCATCTCCCGCAACACCCTGCGCGATAGAATCAGCAAATACAACATCTACTGATCCCCATCGTCCAACCACCAACTCCCGCAGTTAAATGATTGCGGCCCGTCTTCCCGCGTTCTATATTTTTGCCGTGAACGCCATCGTCGATGAACACAATTATCTCGATGCCGCCGTCGCCCGGCAGACGGCCATGGACCTGAAGGCCCTGCTGTCGACAGACGTCTTCCAACCGCCTGCCTCGGCCGTCGATGACCGGATCGGTCCCCTGCCGCTGGTCGATTCAATGGCCGATGCTCCCGCTCAAGCCATTGCTCCGGCAATTGGCCCGGTCGTTGTCTGGGCGGTCGATGGCGGCTCGGCCACGCTTGGCCGTATCGGCCGGATTGAGATCATCGCCTGGCGGGCCGGCTGCGTCCGCTTCGATGACCACCGACGTCTCGACCAATCGTGCCCCCCGCCCGACATAATGGCCTATGACCGACTGGAAGCGGCTCAACTCTACGACCGCCGCTTTCCCGAAGCGGCATCCGGTCGTATCAACGGTACGTTGCCGGACCTTGCCGGCGGTCTCCGCTGGCTGGCCGAATGGCGCCTGGTCGAACGAATCATCACCGACCACGATGCCTCCGCCGGCGAAATCCTGCTGTTGGTTGATGGTTCGCTCCGAGGCAATCCCGATTACGGCTTGGAAAAACAACGAACTGTACTCCGACTTGCCGCCGATAAAAACATCCATGTCGCCGCTGTCAGCAAACAAACCGGCCTCACCATCGATGGCCGTCTGCCGCTGGATGCCGCCGTCGGGCAATCTAACGGTTCCACCGCCGACTCCCGGCCGTGGCATCGCCGCCTCAGTCGCCCCTTGGCCGATGACAGCGGCTGGCTGGGAGATGTTTATCTCGCGCGCCTCCACCCGGGTGCCGATAAAGCCTACCGCATCGATCTCAACCGCTACGACTCGGCCAATCCATCCGAGATATTTTCCCGCCTGGCTTCGCTGGCCGATGACATCGAATTCGGCGGATATCCCTACCCCTTGGCGGCGGCCCATCGTCTGGCCCGGATCGACAGCGGTTTCAAAGGTGAAATGATCGAAGTCATAACCCGCGCCCTGGAACAGGAGGGGATACCGGATGACCTCCGCGAGACCTTCCGACGCGACTCCCACGGCCAACTGAACGCGGACCTCGAAACGACAACGGGGACTTTCCACCATGGATAACGGCTTCATCGGCCGGCTGGTCGGCAAGTCGACCACCGAACTCTGGTTTCGCTCCTTCCACACGACCGCGCTGGCCATCGGCGGCATCGTCATGGCCGTCGATGAACAAACCGGTCGCACCTACCTGATGCGGATCACCGATGTCACCTACGGCCACGAAAGCACCGAGGCCAACTGGGCCGAGAAGGCCGCCGGGCGGATGATGGAGGAAGAAATCGCCGGCCGCGGCTACCGCATCCATGATCCCGACCGACGGCTCTACAAGCTGGCCCGATGCTCCCCGCTGGGGTTCGTCGCCGATGGCGCCTTTCATCGCCCTCGCTCCATCCCGGCCCACTTTTCCCGCGTTATCCAGCCCGATCGGGAAACGATGGCTTTCCTGAAAGAGTACAGCGGCGATCTGACCGTCGGCGTCCTGCGCTGCGGCGAGAGTACCCTCGATATCCCTCTCGGAATCGACGGCGCTTCTTTGGCCCAGCATGTCGGCGTCTTCGCCACCACCGGCATGGGCAAATCGAATCTCGTGAAGGTCCTGGCGGCGGCGGTCATGAAGAACGGACGCTACGGCTTGTTGATCTTCGATCCTCACGGCGAATACTACGACGGCGGCAAAGGGTCCGGACGGAAAGGCCTCAGGCACCACCCTCTGGCCGACAAACGCCTTTTCACCTACACCCGCCGCAAGGTCGAGGGCAAACATTACCCACTGGCCGTCCCGGCCGCCCAGATTGAGATCGAAGACGTCATGCAGATTTTCAGCTTCTCGCAGGCGCAGAATGAGGCCCTGCATGCCGTCCGGGCGCGGTATCGAGAGGCTTGGTTGCCAAAACTGATCGAGGGGGATATTGAGTCTTTGACCGCCGACCTCAAAGTCGGCAACTCCTCCTTCCAGGAGATGACCCTCGGCGTGCTCATCCGCCGGGCGGAACGAATCAATAGCTTCGCCTCCATCATCAAAGACGATTCCATCTCCACTCTGGGCGATATCATCACCAAGCTCCAGCACGGCTACACCGTTTTGGTCGATACCGCCAATCTTTCGCAGGCCGAAGAAACCCTGGTGACCTCGGTCATCACCCGGGCCGTCCTCCATGATTACCGCCGCCGCTACCAATCCGGCGCCGATTTCGAACGTCTGGCCCCCTGTCTGATTCTTCTCGAGGAAGCCCAGCGGGTGCTGTCGGCCTCCGCTGGCGACAGCAACATCTTCCATCAGACCGTGCGCGAGGGGCGTAAATTCAAAGTAGGGCTGGGCGTCGTCACCCAGCAGCCGAAACTGCTGTCCGAGGAACTCCTGTCGCAGTTGAACTCGATGTTCATCCTCGGGCTGGCCGATGAACGGGACCGAACCATCGTCCGTGGTTCGGCCAAACAGGACATCTCGGCGCTGGGGACGGAGATTCAAACCCTGTCGGCCGGGGAGGCGCTGCTGACGTCGCCCTCGACGCCGTTCGCCCTGCCGTTGACCATCTTCCTCTATGAGGAATACTTGAAAGCGGTCGGCTCCGCACGAACCTCGCCGTCGGCGCCGATCCCGGATGATTTCTTTTAGATATGCGAATCGCCCATTTCGCCGACAACCACCTCGGCGCCGGGCAGGACCGGCGCGAACAGGACATCCTCGATGGCTTCGCCCTGGCCGTCGACAAGATTATCGCCCTGCGTCCCGACCTGGTCATCAACGCCGGCGACCTGTTCCACACCGTCCATCCGACCAACCGGATCATCGCCTTCGCCGCCGAACAACTGCTTCGCTTGGGACGGGACGCCAAAATCCCGACGGTCGTCATCTCCGGCAACCATGACTCCCCCAAACAACGGCAGATCGGCGCCGTCCTGTCCATTTTCAAGGATTTCGAAAACATCAGCGTCGTCTACAAGTCCAGGTATCAACGATTCCGCATCGGCGACTGCGCCATCTCGGCCGTCCCCCATTGCCTGACCACCGGTATCCTGAAAGAAGAACTGGCCAAAGTCGCCCCCGACCCCGAGGCCCGGCACAACATCCTTGTCCTGCACGGCGTCGTGGCCGGCATCAAGGAATTTCAGATGGCCGACCTGTCGGAACAGGAAATCGACTCCTCCCATTTCCACAAGGGATTTGACTACGTCGCCCTGGGGCATTATCATAATTTCACCCGCGTGGAGCCGAACGTCTATTATTCCGGTTCCACCGAACGGCTGTCGCAGGCCGAGGCGGCTCACGCCAAGGGATTCATCGAGGCGGAACTGACCGGCGGCGAACCGAAAGTCCGTTTTCATGAGATTCGGGCGCGGGATATGGTCGATCTGCCGGCTCTGACCGCCAGGGGAAAATCGGCCGACCAGATCATGGAAGAACTGGTTCAGGCGGTCCGGAAGCAAAAGCCCGAAGATAAAATAATCCGGGTCAAACTGACCGATATCCCGGAGGAAACCTACCGGAGCCTGGCTTTCGACAAGATCGCCGAATTGAAAAAAGAGGCCTTTTCTTTGGACGTCCGTTTCGAGAAAGAAATTGCGCCAAATGCCGATCCACAGATGGAAGTAAACCTGGGTAGGCTCGATCTGACCTTTGAGAAGTTTCTCGAAGCCCATGTCGTTGAAGGGATAGACAAGGCGCGGCTCAGGACGGCCGCCCTGGAGTATCTCCACCGCGCCGAAG
>JAAZOE010000178.1 GCA_012797915.1 Candidatus Zixiibacteriota bacterium
CGGCGGACGCATGGCCACGCCGGTCCCCGGTACGCGATAGCTGAACGAGGCCAGCAGAGAATCGACCACCGGATATCCCGCCCCCTCCGGTTGCGCCGCCGACTGCGGCCCTCCCCCTCGGCATCCGGTCAACAGAAAAACGATACACCCGGCCAGAAGCCCGGCGCGAATTGTTGATCCCGTCATACCCATGAGCGGAAGTTTCGCTCTTCCCCCGTGAGGAGTCAACAAGAATACTCGCCTGGCAATCCCGATATGGCAAAACCGGATGGTGAGAACGAGACGCCCCCGCCGGACGGCGGGGGCGTCTGTCAATCATTGGCTATCGGCTAAAACTTAAACCCGACCGTAATCGGGAAATAGCTGAGCGCATCTCCCTCGGTCGCGATAATCATGTACCGACCCTGGACGAAGATCGCCGCCGACGGTCCGGCCTTGAATTCCAAACCCGCGCCGACACCGAAACAGGCGTCGGTCTTGCTCTCCATGGTAAACACGGTTATGTCATCGGGCTCAGAAGCATCGATGTCGGAAACCGAGGTATTGGCCAGGCCGACCCCGCCGAAGAAATACGGCTTGAGCGGCGCGGCCGGCACGCCGAGACCCAGCTTGGCGTTCAGCGTGAATGATAACAGGCTGATTTCACCGCCGTCGATCCCTTCAACATCCGGCGAAAACCGGTTATAGTCGGCCAGAAACAGCAGGGAAAATCCGGTGAAAGCCTTGGCTTCGATGCCGCCCATGCCGTGATATCCCATCTTGAATCCATCCTTGAAACCTTCCGGGGCGTTCGGGATGGATACCCCGCCGCCAATGTAAATATCGATCGGTTTGACATCTTGGGCCGCGGCGACAGCCGTCAGACAAAGCAGGACGGCCGCGATAAGTGACAACTTCTTCATGACATCTCCTTTGTGGGGTCCGAACTCCTTGTAAGTATCATCTTGCATTACTTGCCCTTTCTGATACGATTCCCCGCATTGGCTGTCAAGTTTGTTTTTGGCCCCGCGAACGGCTGCGCGATCCATCGAATCCTCAAGCGGCGGAATATCAAACCCGCAGGCAGTGATGGAACGGCGTATCGCGAACCGATACGACGGCGATTGCACCGATCGAATCAGATCGAAATTGTTCAAAATAAACTCCAAAACGGATATTATGTATTTGTCGAGATAATAATCCTATCCTATTACCCGCTAACGCTTTAACGGCCCGTAAGTTAACCGGCCGCTTCTTTCGCCGCTGCTGGATTTTTTCGATATCGGACGCAAGCAACACCAAAAGGATTAACTACAACTTGACAGAAGGCGAAAAAAGGCGGTTTTTCAACGATGACGCCTGTAGTATAATACGGCGGAAGATAGACATCGTGGTTTTGCCTGCGTCGTGAAGGAGTGGTCGTGTTTCTCTCCAACGTGCTGCATCGGATCTGGGTCTGGATTTCCTATGTGGCCATGGTTCTCGCCGGATTTGTCGGTTTCCTGTTTTTCATGTTCCCGTTCAATTTCACCCGGGTAAAAGGCCGGAATAACATTCCCAAGCAGGGATGCCGGGTCCTGTTCGTGGCTAATCATAAGACGATGTATGATTCTTTTCTGATCGGGGTGGCCGCGCATTTCCCCGGTAATATCATCTACCCCTCCCGCCCGTTCATCAACTTCGCCGCCAAGGAAAATTACTTTCGGGTCTGGTTTTTCAAGAAGCTCTTTTCGTTGTTGCGGACCGTCCCGGTCGAACGTCGCGATCACCCCTGGCTGATGCGTAAATACGTCGATTTCCTGGAACGGCATAATCTGTTGATCTTCTATCAGGGTACCCGCAGCGATGACCTGACGACCATCAAAGACGGCCCGGCTTTTGCCATCGCCCACGCCAAATCCCCCATCGCCGTCGTCCCGGTCTATCATGAGGGGATCGAGCGGATTTTCAGCAAGGGAGGTCCCAAGACCACGGGGATCTGGCGCTGGCTGCCCCGCAACCTGTTCCGCAGCCCGGTCATCATTTTCGGCAAGCCGATCGACTTTTCCGATTGTTTCAATATCACCGAAACCAAGGAGCAAATTCGCGCCATCAATCAACGGATCATCGACGCCATGAAACAACTGGAGATCGACGGACGCCCCGGCCCGGTTCTCGACAACAATAGTTGATCGGAGATAAGACTCTGATGTATCGAACGGCTGGCGCCCAACGATCATGGCGTCGGCGGATCCTTGATACAGCGAACCGAAAATCCTTCCGGATTCGGGTAAACGCCCCGATATACTCCCTCGTTCACATTGGTCAAATGATAGTAGACGGCGGTGATATAACTGTCCTGCGTGGAAGTCCAGAACCAGGCCGCGCTGTCGGCGGCCTGATAGCTCCCGTTGACCCGATGGCCGGCCGGTAGGGCGGTGAAGCCGCTCTCGTTCGTCGCCGCCAGGTTGGGATCATCCCAATGGACGGTCCCGGCTTCCTTCATCTTGCCGCCGGCGATTTCCCACCCCCCCAGGTAATCGAGTAGCATTGCCCACTCCGCGTCGGTGGCCACATGCCACCCTTCCGGCGCCAGGCCCTGGCTGTCGTTGACCGCATGCCAGTTATACAACCGGCCGCATAGGGCAACGGTGTTGCCGTCGTTATTGTACTCGCAATACGCCCCGGTCGTCAGACCCTCCCAGGTAAGATCATCGGTCACATTCGGTATGGCCAAGCCGTTGCGGTAATGCGTCACCTTCAGATTCTCTGCCATCCAGACCTGCGAACCGATAAGAACCGTCACGTATTCGTTCCCGTCGATATCGGTCACCGAAATCGGCGTCTTTATTATATATTCGTCGCCGTATCCTGTCCCCGCGCTGTTGGTGGCGTACGCCCGCAGATGATAGGTGGCGTCGGCGGTCAGGCCCCCAAGCAGACTCGTGTAACTGCCCGTTCCGGTCCCGTCGATGGTTTTGCTGCCGGCGATCGTGGGCGACGGATCCGGGCCCCAGCAGACCCCCCGTGCCGTGACCGCCGCCCCGCCGTCCGATGTTACCGTTCCCCCGCACACGGCGCTGGATGATTTTATCGCCGTGATGCGGGCGGTGGTCACCGCCGGTATCGTGGCCGTCGGTGTGATCGGTTTGTCATCCCCACAGGCAAGGAATATCAACGCCACAACCGACACCAACCCCGAGCAAAGCCGCGCCCTATCCATCTGTCACCCCCTTGATATCCAAACCGCTGACCGGCCCCGTCATCTTGCACATCCGGTAGGAATATCTCTCCCCGCTTCTGACGTGTCAACCAAATCAGGGAAAATTCAAACAGTCCCAAAGGCAGGTTTCGGGATGGCACACGGGTGATCATTGTGGACTAATCGTGGGAACCCGGTGTTTGATCCTTGATCCACCGGAATTTGCTATTGTGAGAACGTATTCGACTGAGGCCGACCAATATCAGCGCAATTCCCGGCCAAAAAGTAAGCATGGCCATGATTCCGAATACCACCGGGTTGGGATTGGGATCTTCCGTCAACCCGAGCTCGGCCGCGAGCATGGTCCCAATCAGCGGGCCGCTGCCGAAAACCACTATTGCCAGGCCCAAGAGAACGAGTTTCGATTCCCAAAACCGTTTCGGCCGCCCGGCCCGCGTTTGACTGTCTGTCGTATTTTTCATATTGATATATACGCGATTCCGGCCATTGCCATTGTCCGGCAAATAGAATACTTCCGCGCGGTCAGGAATCCATTCCTTACCGTCATTGGCCGGCCAACTTACCGCGCCCTTAGGATCCCCGGCCGAACGCCCGGGCAACCGGCCGCAAACAAACCCAAAACGAACCCGAATTTTGGCTATATCGGCGGGAGGACGTAGTGGCGCGAACAATTTATCCATCAACCGGATACGGTGATTTTGCCATGTTGAAAATGGGTTCGTTTGCTTAAAAACAGGGGGCCCCATGTTATTGTGCCGTCCCTTCCTCTCGTCGCCGCCCGACCCGACCGTTCTGCCTTACGAGACGAAGATGCATATAGGGAGGGAGTTCCGCAATCACATTGCGGCGCGGCAGGCGAAAATGTGATGTTGGCAACGATCGGTTTTGGCGGGACGGTTTTAGCAGGAACCTACCCGCCTTTGGCGGGATGGGCCACCAGTCACGTCCGGCAATAATCCGCCGACGCTCCCCGCTCTCAGAAACCCGGACGAACGTCCGGGCCACCGCCAGTTTGCCGCGGGGAAACCCGGCAGGGCGTATTGATCAGCCCGGCCGCGATCACAGATCGCGGCCACCGGCCTACGCCATCAAAAACCACGCGGTTGCAAGACTAATGCCAACTACGTCACCGACAACTGTACTCCATGGATTTCCGATCTCATTCGCCCACCAGCGCAGTTCAGAAGCCTGTAATTCTGCACGCGTGCGCGCCTGATCCTTGGCCTGCCGAAAATACCTGGGGATTAAGATGGCACGTAGCGATACCGATGCGATAAATGGCCCAAGCGTGAATGACCCCGGACCTACGATCCAGGCAAAGATATACCATCCAGTCGCCACGGCAGCGGTGACCCCTCCGACACATCCGACAAAGCCAGCGATTGTGGAACGGAGCCAAACGGATGTCCGAATGAATGCGAAAGCTATTGCTGCAGCAACCACAATAGCCGCCAACCCGGATGCGAAGAAGGAAAAAGGCAGCACCAAAACATATGCCAGAAGCGTCCGCACTTTCGTCCCTTTCGATAATGCAACCTATATACCAGGCAGTGTACTACACCCTTGAACCTTCATTCCCCACCGCGCATGTCATTCTGAGGCGCCCGAGATGGGTTATTGGCGCGTATACGGTATATTGACCATATCATTAGTACCGCGACCAGCAAGTCGATACCTGACCACGTTCTCCGCGCCAAATGCATGGGGATTATTGGATTGAAAAGAAAGGCTGTAAGCCCAAAAACCCACATCACGCCAACCATCTTGAATTCAGACGCAAAATATAATGTAAATAGGGATGCGGCGCAGACGACCCAGCGCAATGCAACATAATAGCCAGCCACATTACGCTCCATCGCCCACAGAAGCATCCCCGCCGCTAATATACGCAAAATGACAGAAGCCACATACTGGCCGCGCAAATAATCAGGGATTCTTCCCATAGACATCATTTCCTTATATAGGTAACCCGCAGTTTGGTCTACGAATACCCGACGGCCTTATTGGTAGGCCAGCGGCGATCATAGATCGTGGCCACCCGCCTATGACGGAAACCTTACATCTGGCCAAACTTCCTTGAGTTCTTTGAACAATGCTTGCTTCCATGCACCAGCCTCATCAAAAAGAGTGTAGATGACATTTTCCCAATCCGTGGGAATTTCGACACCTTTCACATATATTGCATGGGTTCGCCTTCTCGTCAATTTTCCCCAGAAGTACCCGAGTTCTATCAATACATTTTGGCGTGCCCGGCTTTGCAACAACTCGTCGTTCTTTGATCGCCCCTCATCATCAGGGGTTAGCAGAACTACTGCAAACCCAACGTCGTCATGTGCTTCGAGTTTTTCGGGTGTAGTGAAACCTTTGCTGGGTTGCTCATGCAATATTACTGGTTCCAGTCCACAATGTTCGACGAAGCGGGCGACCGATCCCTTTATCTTCTCATCATGTCCGTGTACTATAAATACCTTCCTATTCCGACTACGAATATCCTCTATATCCAATGGGGATTCGGGTTCAATTCTGCCTGACTTTCGCGATGTCTCGGATGATCCTATACCTCGTTTGGGCAACCCTCTTTTATCCCGCACAATCCCCAAATATCCAACAATATCGGTCACTCCTTTGTATCGAAATACACGCGGATAAAGCTTTAGCTCCGTAACCATACCATCCAGCGAATGGGACACATTGCTCCAAATTCTGTCTCCGACAAACAAAAGCTCAAGTGCAATTGACGCCTCAAACTCGTTCAAGGATAATGCCGTCTTTATTGCATTTTGCGTAATAATCGGTTCAACTGGATTATTCTCATAGACCATTACGCAATATTCCAGAGAACGCAGAAATAATGCGGTTAAATATCCAGAACCATTACAGGTAGCGATTC
>JAAZOE010000021.1 GCA_012797915.1 Candidatus Zixiibacteriota bacterium
CTCTTCGGAATCGAACAGGGCGAAAACAAACGTCAAATCGGTGTCGATGTTCTTGAGAATTCGGGCCATCTCCAGAACCGCCGCCGTCCCCGATCCGTTGTCGTCGGCCCCCGGTGACCCGGAGACCGCGTCCCGGTGGGCGCCGACGATAATATAGTGATCCGGCATCACGGTGCCGATCTTATAGGCCAGCACGTTTTCACACTGCACCGAGGTGTAAAAGCTGTCGTAGACGACCGAATCATACCCAAACGAGGCGAACTTGGCCGCCAGCCAGTTGCGCGACAGGCGGCTGGAGGCGGAACCGGCGTACCGGTCCCCCTGCGATTGCAGCGCCGCGGTGTAGGCGTACAGCGAATCCTGCGAGACCTGGGCGATCAACGTTTGCAGATCCATCATATCATGCCCACTTTTATCGACCGTCGGCGACGGCCGGTAGGCTATCTTCAGGTTCTCATTGTCCACCGGCATGACCGTTCCATCACCGGTTCGCCATAACGACCGATCCACCCGATACAGGCGGAACGCATCTTCCTCATATATCAACGGGAATTGGTCCCGGTTTTTCAAATCCAGTCGCAGATCGATGGCCAGCTCTTCCTTGGCCACGTCGGCGGCGATCAGATCCAGCTTTATTCCGGCCTTTTCCAGCTCCGCCTGAACGGCCGGATCGGCCAAAACCAGATATCCGCCGAAAACCGGCGCGATCGGTTCGACCGTGGCGTCATTGAGCCGGACGGCATCTTCCGGGCCGCTGATCAGAACCTTGTACAGGTCGGCACCGGAGGCCGAAACCGCAAAGACGATAACACATAATAATAAGGCATAAAACGAGTTGCGCATGGTGACTCCCAAGTTTGCAGTATCCGCGGACAGACCACGACTTTTCTATAACATAACATAATCAGCCGTATTGTAAAGCTATTTCAATGGATCGGCATCCGGTATTGTCTTTCCGCTCTTCCGCCGACAGTATCAATCTCTCTGCCCGGCCCCGGCTTCATGATAGTACCGACGATGCACTCCGCCCGGTTGCCGATGCCCGTGAAATCCCCCTTTCCCCTTGCCTTCCGAGTGCGTGCCCGATATCTTTTCCGCAACGATGTCAAAAACGACTGAAAAATTATATGGCTGCACGTCCCAATCCTTATCCATGGAGGATCTCTATGCATCGCCTGTTCCGGGCCGTATTACCCATTCTGCTTTTGGGGGCTGTCGTGGTCGCCGGTGATCTGAAACCGATCGAACTGCCGAAACCGGATATGACCGGCGGAATGCCGCTCATGCAGGCGCTGAAAGCGCGCCACAGCTCCAGGGAATTCGCTCCCGACACGCTGCCGTTGCCGGTTCTGTCCAATCTCTTGTGGGCCGCCAGCTGCATCAACCGCCCCGAGGAGGGCAAACGGACCGCGCCGTCGGCCATGAACTGGCAGGAGATCGACCTTTATGTCGCCACCGCCGCCGGATTGTATCTGTATGATCCGGCCAAACATGTTCTGAATCCGGTCCTGGCCGAGGATATCCGCGAAAAGACCGGCGGCCAGCCGTTCGTCAAAGAGGCGCCCATCAACCTCGTCTATGTCTCGGATTTGGCCAAAATGACGCGTGTACCGGACAGTGTGAAAGACCGCTATGTGGCGGTCGATGCCGCCTTCATGGCCGAAAATGTCTATCTGTTCTGCGCCTCCGCCGGTTTGGCGGTCGTCGTCCGCGGCTCGGTGGACCATGATCTTCTGGCTCCGGTCATGAAGCTTCGGCCCGATCAAAAAGTGGTCCTGGCCCAGACGGTCGGCTACCCGAAGAAATAACCGGATCGGCTGCGCATTCCAAAACGGTGACTTGAATACATCCGCCGCTGTCCCCCGCCGGCGGCGGTGACCGGGAGGTTCCCCTTGGCTTCAGGTTCAGTGCCGCGGACCGCGATGGCCTTGACCGTCGCCATCGTTATCTTCCTGATCGCCATCATC
>JAAZOE010000179.1 GCA_012797915.1 Candidatus Zixiibacteriota bacterium
GGATTGATGCTTTCGGGAGAAACCGGTTTCAGCCGCAGCAATCGTTACGATTCCCGCCGGACCTATGATACCTGGACTCATCGTGCCGGCGCGGAGGGAACGCTGTGGCGCCCCCTGGATTTTTCGGTTTCTTTTCTCTATCAGGACTCGCATCACCGGCAGACCGACCTGACCTTTATCCGCCGGCAATATACGGCCGATGTCAACTGGCGCCTCACCCGGACGATCTCGGCCAACGGGTCGCTGACGTTCGACGACGACGGCCGGCGCGACTATACCTATCAGACGTATGGCGTCGGTTGGACCCTGACGCCGAAGATTCTGCTGAGCGGGCAAGCGACGGTCACCGGCGGCGAATCGGAGGTCAGCGGCGATCGCCGCAGCGCGCAGTTGACGTATCTGGTCGGGCCGCGCAGCTCCCTGTATGTCGGCGTGGCCGACGTCGAATACCCCTCGGCCGGTCGAACGCGGGGGACGTCGTATCAATTCGGCCTTAAGACGGGATTCTAAACGATGGTGGCGAAAAGAGGGCCCATGGTCCGCAGGCTGTCTCTCCTGTTGATTGTCGCGGCGATGACCGCCGGTTGCGGCCATCGGCCGACGATTTTTTTAAACGACGAGTATAATTTCCAATTCGTGGAACGGGTGGCGGTCATTCCCTTCGATAATCTCTCCAGCGACCAGGGCGCCGGCAACCGCGTCACCCGGGTCATGGTCTCGAAGCTTCTGGCCGAAAAGGCCTTCGATGTGGTCGAACCGGGCGAAGTCAGCCGGGTTCTGGAAAAGTACGCCACCGTCCGCACCGGACAATTGGCCACGGAACAGATCACGGCCATCGGCAAGGAATTGAAGGTGCAGGGACTTATTCTGGGCACCGTGACCGAATCATCGACCATGGTCAGCGGCGGCACGACCACCAGCACCATCACCATCATCGCCCGGATGGTGGAAACCGAAACGGGCGCGACCGTCTGGTCGGCCACGCATACCGCGGGGGGAAGAGGTTTCTGGGGGGCTTTGTTCGGAACCGGGGGGAAATCTCAAAGTGAGGCGACCCGCGATTGTGTGGACGGCATCGTTAACACCCTCATCCAATAACCGCCCCATGCGGTTTCGGGCGATAACGCGGCGTCTGGCGCTGTTTCTCCTGGTCGCAGGATTGTCGCCGGCCTCGTCACTATCGGCCGAACCCGGCTCCGCCTCGGCGCCGATCGTAGCCTTGGTTCCCTTCGTGGACCATACCGAACAGGCCGTGGCCGACAGCATCGTTCCTCTCCTCCAGAGCCGCCTGAAAAATGAAAACGTCCGACTAGTCCCGGCGGCGGACCTGCGCGAAACCCTGCGCTCCTTCCGCATCCGCACGGCCGGCATGATCACCGGCCGGGAGGCCGTCCAGATACGATCGGTCCGGCCGGTCGATTTCTTTCTCCTGGGGTCCATCGATCTGTATATCGAGGGGACGACCCCGGAAGCGGCCTTTTCCCTGCGCCTGGTGCGGGCCGCCGACATGCGCATCATCTGGGCGAAAGCGGTCGCCGGCAACGGTGAGGAATATGCCGGGGCCCTCGGTATCGGACGTATCAGCCGGATGCCGGACTTGATTGCGAAATTGACGGAGACAGCCTTTAGGGATTTCGGCCGCGATCTGGCGGCGGGAATGACCGATGCCGAATCGGCGGAGGGACCGACGACGGCCCTGGTGCCGTTCGACAACCTGTCTTCGCTCCGCGCCGCCGGTGATCTCTTCCTTGGCGTGGTCCTGGCCGACCTGGTCGACCGGGGCGTTACGGTCATCGAACCCGGAGAAGTGCGGGAGTTGTTTCGCCGGAACAACCGCCTCCCCGCCGGAGGAATCGACGAGGAGCTCATTCGGCAGATGCACGATTCCCTGGGCGCGGAGATCATTATCACCGGGACCATCGACCGCTGCCAACCGGGATCGGCCGGAGGCGAGATGATCGACCCGGAGATCGCTCTGGGGGCGCGATGCCTGGATGCGGCCGAAGGCAAAATCATCGCGACGTATGAAACCGCCCGCCGGGGCAGCGATTCGGAACGGCTGTTCAAATCGGGCGCCGGACATGGCCTGGGAACCATGGTGGCGGACGCGGCCCACGAGATGCTGAATCACCTTTTGAAAAAGAAGACCTGAAACGATGCCTGCACTTCAGGAAAACAAACGATCCGTCCCCGCCGTTGCGCCCGCCGGTCGGCGCCGCCTCTGGCTATCGCCGGCGGCGGTTCTTCTGCCGATAATCCTGCTGGCCGTGACGCGCGCCGATTTCGCTGGGGCGAAAGATATCATCATGACCGGGCCGAAGACGGCGCTGGTAATCGTGAACGAGGATACCATCTTCACTACCACGGTCGATTCCCTTCTGGTCAAGGCGCATAAGCGGATGGGTTCGCAGCAGCGCGACGATTTCGACTTCCGCAAACTCCTGGATAAACTAATCAACGACCGGCTGATTATCCAGGAGGCGACGCAGCTGGGGCTGGATCAAGACAGCGGCCTGCTGGCCCGGCTGGAGGAGCAACGCGGTCGAAACGCCATTCGCCAGTATGTCGCCGAGCATTTCACGCCCGATCTGACCGTCGCCGACGACTCCATCCGGGCTTACTACCGGACCAACTTCGTCCA
>JAAZOE010000180.1 GCA_012797915.1 Candidatus Zixiibacteriota bacterium
GAATCGGCGAAGAAATCCTCCATCCGCGCCCAGTGGGCTCGCATCATCCCGATTATCGCCTCCTTGGCCGGGCAGGGATCATCCGGCTCGCCGGTCAACGGCAGCGATCGCTCCCCTTTCATGATCTCGCAGTACCACCAGTCCGAACATTCGGAAATATGCAAAAAGATATTCCCCAGGGTAATCATCTTTTCCGCCGGGGCCCAGTCGAGTTTGTCGGCCGGGGTCATCTCCAGCGCTTTCGTGAGGGTCGGTTGCAGCTTCTCCCGCCAAAAGGTGATCTGATGTGCGACCAATGGGTTTCCCTGTGACAGCATATCTCCTCCCGAGTCCTCGCCGGCCATGCGAAAGCATTTCCCTAAATATCCGGCGCCTCGTATTTCTTCACCCAGAACGAATAGAACAGAATCCCGATGGCCGAGGCGAACCCGACCGCTGCGAACTGATACCATAGCGTATACGGATGATACGTATTCCACAGCAGGGTCGTGGCATCGGCCGCGTTCAGGTTCAAGACCGACTGGAGCTTCTCGAACGCCACCGTCCGGTCAACCCCCGTCACCCCGGCATGGTCGGCCAGATATCGGATGGCCAGATTGGCCTTGTCGCCCATCTTATCGTATACCTCGCCGCCGCGGAGGGAGCCATAGAACCACCCGATCGCCAGCGGGATGTTGGCGTATCCCATGTAGAGCGCCTTTTCCCCCTCGGGGGCGATGACCCCGAGGTAATCGTTCATCTTGGGCGACTACAGCATCTCGCCGACCGAGAAACACATGATCCCGATGATGCACAGCACCCCGGCCGTGGTGAACCCGGCCAGGACCAGGCCGACCGACGAAATCGTGATCCCGATCAAAATCGAATGCACCCTACGCATCCGGGCCACCAGCCAGGAAATATACACGACCAGCAGGATAATCAGCCCCGAATTGACGTCGATCATCCATTCCTGGGCGATTTGCGTGCCGCGTGATGTATCGACGGTCATGAAGCCGGGCAGGTGCAACGCGGCGACGATATTCGATGAATCGATCCAGTCGACGATGAAATTCGGGAGCATATCAAACAGTTGATTGAACATGAGCCAGAAGCCGGACATGATGAGGATGAAGACGACCAGGCGCGGGCGCATCATGTTCCGGAAGGTCATCTTGGCGATGGCGATGACGCCGGCGGACTTGTCGCTGCCGGATTCGACCTCTTTGTAGGTGAAGAGCATCAGGTAATTGAGCGAACAGATGATTGCGCAGCCGTAGAACACCATCGGCCAGGAGAGGCCATAGAGGAAATGGGCCAAGGGCGGGCCGAGGAATCCGCCGATATTGACCAGCATGTAAAACGTTCCCCAGCCGATGGAGGAATCCTCGTTGCGGAGGGTCTTGGCCAGCGTTCCCTGGACCCCCGGTTTGAAAATTGCCACGCCGATGGAGAGAATGACGCAGCCGAACAGGAACGGCCAGAACTCCCGCTGGGTGGCCATGATGAGATAACCGATGATATAGATGGTCAGCGAGGCGCCGATGGTTTTCTTGTAGCCGTAGCGGTCGGCGAACCCCCCGGAAAAGACCGGCACCAGCGATTCGACTAGCGCCCAGACGGCGAAGATGATCCCCTTGTCGATCTGGCTGAAATGCAGGCCGCCCGGTTCATCGGCCTGGGCGATATAGATGGGGATGACCACCCGGACGCCGTAGTAGGCCAGCCGTTCGAGCATCTCTATTAAGTTGACCATCCAGAACGCCCGCGGGAACCGCGCCAATTGTGCGAACATCCCCGGTTGTCGTTGACTTTGCACGTTGTCGGTCATAGGCTGGTCCTTTTACGTTGCGATTTTGGGCCAACTATTCATCAAATCAAGGCGTTTGTCAATGGGAATAATCATACCGGGTGCCCCGCCGCTTGCGGTGGGATTTGTTCTGTAGGTCAGGTTGCATGCGGTTTTACGCAGGATAAAGCATATCTTATATTTGACCCGCAAGAATAAACGGGATTGCATCTCCATATTGCGATTCAAACATTCCAGCAATTAGTTACATCTTGTCCGGTCCAAATGCCGAACTCTTTGCCGAAAAGTCCCATAAAACAAGTCAGAAAAATGTCCGCATATCTGAATACGCTCCCAACATCGTATGAGAGCGATCGAGCAGTCCAAAGCAAGTCGCCTTCTTGTCGTCTTAGGAAACGATCTGCAAGTCTAATATCTGCATGGGTGAAGGACGAAATGTCAGCGTAATAGAAATCGTAGGCCTCCTTATGATCCACATCGATAGCCATTTGTCGTATGCTTTTCCCGGACCAATTACGCCCGACCTTATTCGATTTGCCTGGCACGATAAAGAGCGGTTTGACTGATTCAAATTCCTTATTAATCCTCTTTTCATTCGCAGCAAACTCGTTCTCCCATACGGACTGCATTGCTTCACGCCAATCAGCTTTCTGAGACATACGATGTTTTTTACAGACCTCCATTAGCTCTTTTTTCAAGATAGAGTTATACCTGATATAGCGGCGGGCATTGGCGGCCCGGTCTTGTGTAATATAATGGCTCGTAATATCAATTTCAAACATCGGCCGGACGATTGCGTAACCAACGCTTGTTGGAAACCACTCTTCTCCGAATTTGTCATATAGACAATCAAGACTTCGTGCTGCAGATAAATTATGAATCAGGAAGCAGACCATAAGAGAGTTGTATTCTATTCCCGCTGGATGCATTGTGAATCCGACTTCTGCCGATTCCCCCAGTTTTAAAAGACGAAGCAAGACATCTCTATGTTGTTGATTAGTCATCGATTTAATTGACATCTTCCCGCCCTCCCCATGCCAGGCATAATCAACGGCCGCAAGTACATCATTTAGTGTGTCTATCAGTGAGGAGATACCCCCAAGCCAAAAGCTTGGGGGTGCCACACGATTCATGTTCAATTACGATACGTCTATATATCCGCGGCTTCGTACTTGCGCACCCAGCGGGAATACAAGAAAATCCCGATGGCGGCGGCAAAACCGATCGCCGCAAACTGATACCACAGCTGATATGGCTTGTAGGTGTTCCACAACAACGTCGTGGCATCCGAGGCGTTCATGTTGACCGCTGTGCACAACCGATTGAAGGCATCCGTTCGTGGGATCGCCTCGGTGATGTTCAAATGCTCGGCCATGTACCGAATGGCCAGATTGGCCTTGTCCCCCATCTGGTCATAGATCATCCCGCCGCGCAGCGAGCCGTACGACCAGCCGATCGCCAGCGGGATGTTGGCATACCCCATATAGAGCGCCTTCTGCCCCTCGGGCGCAATGACCCCCAGATACTCGTTCATCTTGGGTGAGGCCAGCATCTCCCCGATGGAGAAGCAGAAAATCCCCAGGATGCAAAACAGCCCCGACATGGTAAACCCGGCCAGGATCAAGCCGATCGAGGAAACCGTGATTCCCATCAGGATCGAATGGACCCGGCGCATGTGCGACACCAGCCAGGTGACATAGACCACCAAAAAGATGATCAATCCGGAGTTGGCGTTGATCATCCATTCCTGGGCGATCATCGTCCCGCGGGCGGTCTCGACCGTCATGATGCCCGGCAGGTGCAGGGCTTTCACGATGGCCGAAGAATCGACCCAGTCGACGATAAAGTTCGGGAGCATGTCGAACAATTGCATGAACATCAGCCAGAACCCGGACATGATGATGATGAACAGCAACAGCCGGGGCTGGATGATGTTTTTAAAGGTGGTTTTGGCCACCTGCCACGGTCCGCCTCGCTTCTCGGTTCCCGATTCCACCCCCTTATAGGTGAACAGCATCAGGTAATTGAGCGACAGGATGGCGGCACAGCCGTAAAACACCGCCGGCCAGGAGATGCCGTACAAAAAGTGGGCGAAGGGCGGGCCAAGGAATCCGCCGATATTCACGAC
>JAAZOE010000181.1 GCA_012797915.1 Candidatus Zixiibacteriota bacterium
AAAACAACCAATCGAACCCATTTGTGCATAACCGCAAGGAGGACACCGCAATCCACCAAGATCCGCCACAGAGTACTCCACCCTTCGGGCCTGTTGAAAAACCTATGGAAACGGTTGCGGCAGGTCTTGATTCCGACGAAGTCGGAATTGTGACCTGCCGCCAGTCAATGATTTACGAATGCCTCCATTCTGCAAGAAGCATAGTCCTTTCAGATTTGTGGACTTTTTCAACATGCCCTTCAGGGTGGGTCCCGATGACAATACCAACGTCGCCCGATCGCCTGCAGCGGAATCCGACAGACAGGAAACGGAGGCCGATAACAGGCTTGGAGTGATCGACTCAAAAAATAATCAATCGAACCCAGTTCCCCGCAACCCGAAGACGAACATGAAAATACAGGGAATTACCACCGCCCCGGTGGTCTGACTCCATCTTCTCCCATCGCCCTTTTGGCAGAGGGGCTGGGGGTGAAGGTTATTGAAATGACACGCAACCCAAAAATAACCAATCGGACCCATTTCCCCGCAACCTCAAGGAGGTGATACCAATACGCCGGAATATACGCTTGACTCACGAACCTATCCCCGTATTTTGGGTACAAGTACCATGAAAGCCGCACGCCACGGAGGGATTATGCCCCGAACCATCATCTTCATCATTACATTCGCAATCCTGGCGTCAGGATGCGCCTGGATGGGCGGCCACGGCCCGGAAGAACGAATCACCTTCCACCCTGATTCGACGACCACGACACCGACCCCGGATCCGAATCTTCCCCCTGCCGATGAGTTCATCCCCGTCGATGAACACCCGGTTCAAACGTACAGCGAACCGCCCATCTATCCCGTCGCCGCCCGGCGTGCCAAGGTGACCGGGTCCGTCATCGTGCAGGTTTTTGTCGATACTCAGGGGAAAGTGTTAAAGGCTCAGGCCATTCAATGTGATAATCCCGGCTATGGATTCGAAATTGCCGCCGTCGCCGCGGCCTACAAAGGGAAATGGCGCCCGGCCACGGCCAAGGGCAAGCCGATCGCCTCGTGGGTCTCGTATAAAATCGACTTCGCGCACCGCGCCGGGCAATGACCCTGCAGTCTTTTGTGAGCGGTCCCACGGGGTGGCCCGCCCAAATGCCCGCCTCCGGCGGGAGCTGCCGGGTGGGTCCGTATGATAATGCCCGAGACGCCTGGCGACCGCATCCATTTATGCAGTGTAGAGAGGAGGAATTATGCCGGGTTTACCGTTCACTATTACATTCATGATTATGTTCACGTGTGGGCATGTCATGGCGATAAATGACATACCCGCGGATTCAACCGGCCGCCAGACTGACACCGTGCGGTCGACGGCACCCGTCGCACCAAAGACTCAGATTCCGTCCGCAAAAACACTCGGTTCCAAACCGCCAGAAATCATCCCGCCGGACACTGTCGCCATACCGTATGATCGTGAACCGAAGATGATTTCCCAGGGACCGGCCGGATATCCCCGGCTGGCGCAGGCCGGACGGTTCACCGGCGTCGTCATTGTCAAGGTATACATCGATTCGACCGGGGTGGTCCGTAAAGCGAAAACCATCAAGTGCAATCGCCCGGGGATGGGTTTCGAGGAGGCGGCCATCAAATCGGCCTACCAGAGCACCTTCGAACCGGCCGCGTATAAAGGCAAGCCGGTGGGCATCTGGTTCGAGTATGAAGTGAACTTTAAATAGTTACCGTTGCACACGGGTGCGTCGGCGCGCCCGTGCATCGTGAGTACTGGTTACGCGATCGGCGGTGTACCGGACGCCTGAGGGGCCGTCGACGCCGTCACCGCCAGGCGGCAGGCGCGTAGGCCCAGCACGATCGCTCCCATGCCGATGAAGATAGTCCCCAGATAAAGGATGAATCCCAACAAGGGAATGGGGAACACCAGAAACATGATAAACAGACCGAGCAATAACGACCAGCCGGTCTTCGGCTCGGCGGTTTTGGCAAACAGGCGAATCACCAGTCGTCCCAGGACGATGGCGACATAGATTTTGGCGATATAGAAGAAAATGGTATAGGCGAACAACAGGATGACTCCGGAGGGAATCCCGATAATCGTGAGACAGAGCACCAGGACGGCGATCGGGGCAATACAGAAACCGATGAAGCCCACGCCCAGCGTGACCAGCGGGTTTTTCCAGGTCTGGTCGACCGCGTGACGGGTGTGTTGTTTGAAGACGGCGCTGATGATCAGGCCGGTGACCAGCGCGCAGAGGAACAGGACAAACCGAAACGGCCAATTGACTCCCTTTTCCTCGGCATCCTTCTTGTCGATTTTCAGCCGTTCGATCGTGCCGGAGATGACCACGCCGCTGTCGATCAGTATCTCCTCGTTGGACACGTATTTCACCGAGCCGAGGATTTCCGCCGGCGCGACAATCGATATTTTATTGCCGTTGAGGTCGACATCGCCGCCGATTTTGCCGGAGATGATTACCTGGCCGCCGCGGACGATGAGGTTGCGACCGATCTCGCCGGAGGTCGAGATTTCGTTGCCGATCAACGTAGCGTCGCGCCCAACCCGGCTGTTGCGGGAGAGTTCCATATCGCTGGCGAATACGATCAGGTTGTTGGCGATGGTGCCGTCGATCGTCGCGGTTTGGGCGAAAATCCGGGCCGAACGCTGGACCGTCCCCCGGATGGTGGCATATTGCGAACCGGAAAAGACGCTTCCCTGCACCTCCCCGGCCAACTTGTACCGCCGGCAGAAGGTGATCAGGTCCTGGGTGATGACGCCGTCGAACGCCCCCTCGCCGGTCCAGAGCAAGAGATCGTCGTCGATCGTATCCCCGGGGGTGATGATGTGCCGTTTGCCGCCGGAAAAGACCGAGGCCGAAGCGGTGTCGGGCACGAGCGCCGTCAGCCAGCCGAAACCCATCATCAACAGAAAAAACCAAGTTCGCGCGCGCATACAAGATACCCCTTATCGGCCGCTCCTGTATTGACTACGACGGTGTCGCTTCGAAAGTTGCGTGGGCCGAGAAATGCCCTTGTTCATAGACGAAAAATGACTATATTACCCCCGTCCCGCAATATAAAAACGGGCTCTCTGAAAGGGACGAAATGAACATACTCTTTCCGGTGGCGGCCGCACTGGTCATCCTTGGGGCCGGAGTGAAATGGTACGGCCGGTTCATCGCCCGGCAGGTGGGTGAGGATGACGGTCGACCCACCCCCGCCCCGGCCAAAACCGACGGCCGTGATTTCGTTCCGACCCGCATCCATGTCCTTTTCGCCCATCATTTCTCGGCCATCGCCGGCGCCGGGCCGATCGTCGGTCCGACCCTGGGAATCCTCTATGGCTTCGGCCCCGCCTGGCTCTGGGTCGTTCTGGGCACGGTCTTCTTCGGCG
>JAAZOE010000182.1 GCA_012797915.1 Candidatus Zixiibacteriota bacterium
AAGAGGCCCAGGCGATCGAGGAATCGGGGCTGGAAAGCATCCCCATCCGGTCGGTGCTGACCTGCGAATCGCCCCGCGGCGTGTGCGCCCATTGCTACGGCCGCAACCTGGCCACCAAACATCTGGTGGACATCGGCGAGGCGGTCGGCGTAATCGCGGCCCAGTCGATCGGCGAGCCGGGCACGCAGCTGACCCTGCGCACCTTCCATATCGGCGGCGCGGCCGAACAGATTGTCGGCCAGTCCCAGGCGCGGGCCAAGCATAACGGCATCGTCCGTTTCTTCCGCGTCCAAACCCTGGTCCGCGACGACGGCGTCTACGTCGTCAAGAACCGGAACGGCGAGATTCAACTGCTGGATAAAAACGAGCGGGTCCGCGCCCGCTACAACGTCCCCTACGGCGCCGAACTGCATAAAGCCGACGGGCAGGACGTGGTCAAGGACGAGGTCATCTTCGAATGGGACCCCTACTCCAACGTCATCATCGCCGAGGTCTCCGGCACGGTCCGGTTCAAAGACATCATCCCCGACGTTTCGTTGCGGGAGGAAATCGACGAAACTACCGGCCAGATTCAGCCGATTATCATCGACACCAAGGAAAAGACCCTCTTCCCGACCATCCAGATCGTCGATGCTTCCGGGGAGATAACCGGGAGCTACCGGATTCCGACCGGGGCCAACTTGCGCGTGGCCGAGGAAACCAAGGTTTCGGCCGGCACGGCCCTGGTGAAGATTCCGCGCGAAATCTCCAAAACGCGCGACATCACCGGCGGTCTGCCCCGGGTGGCCGAGTTGTTCGAGGCCCGTCGGCCGCACGACCCCGCGGTCGTGTCCGAGCTGGACGGCATCGTTAAATTCGGCAAGATCATCCGCGGACAGCAGCAGGTGTTCGTCGAAGGCGAAGTCGGGGAAACCCGCGAATATCTGATCCCGCACGGCAAACACCTGCACGTCCACGAGGGCGACCGGGTCCGGGCCGGCGAGCGGCTGTGCGAGGGACCGATCGATCCCCACGACATCCTCCGGATCAAGGGCGTGGGGGCGGTGCAGGAATACCTGGTGAACGAAATCCAGGAAGTCTACCGGTTGCAGGGCGTGAAGATCAACGACAAGCACATCGAGACGATCGTCCGCCAGATGCTGCAAAAGGTCCGCGTGGACGAGGTCGGCGACACGACTTTCCTCGAAGGGGAGCAGGTCGACCGCCATAAGTTCCTGGCCGAAAACAATCGCGTCATCGCCGAGGGGGGCGACCCGGCCACCTTCGAGCCGCTTCTGCTGGGGATTACCAAGGCCTCGCTGTCGACCGAGAGCTTTTTCTCGGCGGCCTCGTTCCAGGAGACGACCAAGGTCCTGACCGAGGCGGCCATCACCGGCAAAACCGATTACCTGCAGGGGCTGAAGGAGAACGTCATCATCGGCCAGCTGATCCCGGCCGGGACCGGCATTGAGCGGTACCGCAGCCTGCAGATCGAGACCGATGACGAGCCTTTGGAGATACCGGCGGAGGGAACCGACGAGGTGCCCGATATTTTTCAAAAAAACCCTTGACTTGCTTAAGGGACATGGTATAATACAAGGCTTTTTTTGGGAAAGACTTTTTGTGAATGGAGCGTAAGGAGAGACTGTGCCGACGATTAGCCAGCTGATTCGCAAGGGCCGCGAAATGGCCAAGCAGAAGACGACGACCCCGGCGCTCAAGGCCTGCCCGCAGCGGCGGGGGGTGTGTACCCGGGTGTACACCTCGACGCCCAAGAAACCGAATTCGGCCCTGCGGAAGGTGGCACGTGTCCGCCTGACCAACCAGATGGAAGTGACGGCGTATATCCCCGGTGAAGGCCATAACCTTCAGGAACACTCGATCGTGCTGATTCGCGGCGGTCGTGTGAAGGACCTTCCCGGCGTGAGATACCATATCATTCGCGGCGCCATGGATGCCTCCGGCGTGGCCGATCGGACGGTCAGCCGGTCGAAATACGGGACCAAGCGGCCGAAGAAAGCCAGCTAAGAAAGGGTGATGATCTCCTATGCCTCGGAGAAAAGCGGCTGAGAAGCGCGATCGGGCGGTTGACTCCAAATACGGAGACAAGACGGTCATCCAGTTCATCGGCAATCTGATGAAACGGGGAAAGAAGTCCACCGCGGAGACGATTATTTACTCCGCCATCGGCATCTGCGAGGAGAAGTCCGGGATGCCGGGGCTGGAGCTGTTTCATAAGGCGTTGAACAACGTCAAACCGGTGTTGGAGGTCCGTTCCCGCCGCGTCGGCGGCGCGACCTACAAGGTGCCGGTGGAAGTGCGGGC
>JAAZOE010000183.1 GCA_012797915.1 Candidatus Zixiibacteriota bacterium
ATCGATCCGAAGTTCCCCTGCCCGTCGACCAGCGGATACCGCATGTTGAAATCCTGGGCCATGCGCACCAGCGTCGGATACACCACCTGCTCGCCGTGCGGATGGTAGTTACCGGAGGTATCGCCGCATATCTTGGCGCATTTGCGGTGCTGATGCCCGGGACTTAGATTCAGTTCGTTCATCGCCACCAGAATCCGGCGGTTGGATGGCTTGAGACCATCGCGCACGTCCGGCAACGCCCGATTGGTGATGACCGACATGGAATAGTCGAGGTAGGAGTTTTTCATCTCCTCTTCGAGGAGAACCGAAACGACCTTTTCATGCTGCAGTGCCATATATCCCTATCTCTCGTTCTGCTAACGACTTATACGGCGCAATCCGTCATATTTTTCACCGGCCGAAAGATAACGATTTTCAACGTCCGGCGCAACCAAAAGTTCCCGAATAGGGCGTCGCACTCCGGCCATAACCGCCTATATTACAATATCTTGCCGCCGCCGTCACTTTTGGTTGAATTTTATCCCGCTCCCGATACTATATTTTGGCATGAAGGAGGCTCTATGACCGGTGGTTCGGCAGCAGCAGCCGGCGCCGCCGCCGCGGCTGCGGCGGCCGCCCGCGCACGCGAAGAGGAGGAGCTATTGACATCGTACAACAAAGAAGACCTGGAAGGCTGGGAGTTTAAAATCGTCCGCTCCAATTTCGGCCGGTTCAGCAATTATGAAAACGTCCAGAAAGTCTGTCAGGAAGAGGCCCGGGCCGGCTGGGAGATGATCGAGAAGTTCGACGAATACCGGATTCGGTTCAAGCGCCGTATCGACAAACGTTCCGGCGACCGTCAACTCGATTTCAATCCCTATCGCACGACCATCGGGTTCGGCGAGGGGCGGATCGCTGCCATTGTTCTGATCGGCATGGCCGCGCTCATCGCCGGCATAATAGCTCTGGCTTTGTATTTTAAAGATGGCGGCCATTTCGACCCGCACAGCAGTCAACAGGCCACTGTTTTCATTCCCGCCATATTGGCCGTGATCTGTTTGGTGGCGCTGGTAGTGATCGTCGCGATTCGCAGGCGATAAACGACCCGGGTATTTCTTCCCGATTTGTTCTCATACATGGGCATTCGCCGGCGGTCCCAAACAGGACCGCCGGCTTCCGATACCGTCTTCCCCTTCCTCATATATTTGCTCCCGAAGGCGATTGATTCTCCGGCAACCTTTTCCTCCCTTCCCTCATCAAAAATATGCAGCCGGGGAAATCGCCGGCCCGCGAAAATTTCGAGAGACGGCCTCGCGCCGGGAGGTTATCATGAAACATATCCTGCGACTTTTGGTTGCGGCCGGATTGGCGGCACTGCTGATGGTTTCGACAGCTTCGGCCGGACACGGCCGGAAAATCGTCAAAACCTTCGACAAGAAAAACCGCATCAAGATCAGCACGGTCAGCGGCGATTGCCTCGTGACCAGGGGCGCCTCCGACAAAATCGAGGTCGCGGTGGTAAATTCCTACATGCCGGAAGATAATTTCGAGGCCGAGTTCGATGAGTCCGGCCGAACCCTGCATCTGGCCGAACGGCTCTCTGGAAGCACGCGAGGCGGAGCGAAATGGATGATTTCCGCGCCCGACGACATCAATATCGAGTTCTCGACCGCCTCGGGACAACTCATCATCCGCGGCTTGAAGGGACGGTTCGAAGCCAGCACCGCCTCCGGCGATGTCGAGGTCTCCGGTTGCGGCGGGGAATTCAATTTCTCCACCGCCTCGGGCAATATCGATGTCCGCGACTGCACGGGTGAATTCGATCTGTCCACCGCCTCGGGGGAGATCATGGCTTCCAGTGTCACGCTGGAGGAACCCGGTTCCTTCTCGACGGCTTCGGGTACAGCGGAGGTGCATCCGGCAACAACCCCCGAGTTCGATTTGGAGGTATCATCGGCATCGGGGTCGGCCATTGTCGATTACGAGGGCAATCCGGTCAAGGGAATGTTCGAGTTTACGGCCAAGAGGCACAACGGCGATATCGATTGTCCCTATGCTTTCGACCACGAGGAGGAATTCACCCGGTACGGCGATGAGTATGTCGTGAAAACCTTTACCAAGGGAACCGATCGTCCGCGGATCAGGATCACCACCGCCAGCGGCGAGGCGATTCTGAAATAGCGATAAGACATCCCGCGGTCCGATAAAGCCGGGTGGTTCGATCATCCTCAGGGATGACTGCCTATCCCATCCCAACCTCGAACCACCCGGCTTCCATATGTTCTTCGACCGCCTTCTTCCTATCCGCGCCATTACTCTCTTTTCAACTGCGTCGTCATCGCGAGGAGGTCGCCGGCGGCGACCGACGTGGCGATCTAAAGGCGTCCCTGCAACGATCCACTCCTCGACCTCGTCATCGTTGAGCCGCTGCAACCTCAACGCAACCCCAACTCCTTGGCCAAATCCCGCCATTCTGGATTCATGCCTTCAATTAACGCCACCTTCTTTCTTCGCGACCAGCTCTTGCCCTGTACTTGTGTGTAAACGACGAACCCTGCCCGCTGCGATGCTGATATAATCGTTTGGCAAGGTCGGAAGTAACTCCGGTAGAGAGAACGTGGTTTTGGTTGTCGGTCAATATATAAACGTATGATTGTTTTGACATGGTTACTCTTAGATTGCCACGCCCGCCTTCGGCGGGATCGCAATGACGCTCTTTTGGATTATATTTTCGATCCCTTTGATATTGAAATTGTCACCCCGACCTCGGCAAGACACCCTCCATCGACGTCATCAACGCCCGCACCTGGGCCGGTTTCGACAGCACGATCAACCGGCCGTGCGGGTAATACCGGTTGAGGGCGGCATGGACTTTCGGAAGAATATCCCGGCGGAACCGCCAGGTGTAGAGAATAAATTCCCCATCGATTTTTTCGGGGCATCCCGGGGCCAGGTCGTGCCGGGTTTTTCCATACCCGGAGATGATCCGCCTGGCGATCCGCCACATGCAGACGCGGGTGGGAAAATCAAGGAAGATGACCGTGTCGGCGCGGGGCAGACGGATGTCGAGGGTTCCGTCATAGTTTCCGTCGATGATCCATCTTTCGCCGGAGACCAGTTGATGGACCTTTTCCCGCCACGCTTCTTTTTCCGTTTCCACCCAGCCGGGATTCCAGAAATGCCGGTCGAGATGGATGACCGGCAGGTCGAGAATCTTTCCCAGTTCGACCGCCAGCGTCGATTTCCCCGCCCCACAGTGGCCGATGACCAGAACGCGCTGCATGCTGCGGCTATTCATGCGCCCAATCTCGCGTCTTCCGCGCAAACGGTCAAGAGAAACCGTACGGATGGGGACTCTTGACCTTATTACATCATCCCTCTATCTCCCTTGCTACGTCGTCATCGCGAGGATGGCGCCGCAGGCGACCGACGTGGCGATCCAAAACCGTCCTGTCATCTTCGCTGGGAATCCGCCGCTGATGCATAAAGGCTCCGATATGGTTGCTTTCAACCCCTCCAATAGGCAATCACATTTTGCGCACATAAAATGGAGAATCGCACGATTTTCCGCTTCCTTTTGCCTCAGAAAAGCGTATAATAGGCCGACAATGGAAGTACAACGACATACCCCGCCCGATTTCGGGACGGGGCTTTCGTCGTTGCGGAGAAAACCGGGTTATACACCCACAGCCCGCCGCGGCGGGTGGGGTACCCTGGTATTTGGCGTAGGTCGGTGTTCCGATCCGCCCGTGGCGGAGAGAAACCCGACACTCGAGAATCGGCCCACATGAAGGAACGGGTACCCCGGCCTTTAGGCTGGGAAAAAGCAAGGTTGGACCGAGAACAAACATTGGAATTCGCGCCATGACCGACATCACGCTCGCTTCACGCATACAAACGCTATTCTCCGCCTCGGCGTCATTCAACCGCCTGGGCGATGAAATCGCCCAGGCCAAATCCAACCGAGCCGAGGGTGGCAAAACCACCCCGATCCGCATTTCCGGCCTCGCCGGCGGCTCGCTGGCGTTCCTGCTGGCGGCCCTGCTGGAACGGACCGACGGCGACATCCTTATGGTCACCGGCAACTACGACGACGGCCAGAACCTGGCCGACGACCTGATCAACATCGTCGGTGAGCAGTCGGTCAATTACTACCCTTCGCGGCAAACCTTGCCGTATGAATTCCGGTCTCCCTCGGGCGAAACGACCGGCCGACGGTTGACCGCGCTGGCCGGCCTTCTGTCGCCGCAGAAAAAAATCATCGTCGCCCCAGCCGCGGCGATCATCGAACCGACCATCCCCCGCCAAACGTTTCTGACCGAATCGCTTCATCTATCCGTGGGACAAAAGCTGAACCCGGAAGAATTGGTCGACTGGATGACCGCGCTGGGATTCAACCGCGTCGGAGCGGTCGAGGAGGTCGGCGATTTCGCCGTCCGCGGCGGCCTGATTGACTTCTTCTCCCCCGCCGCCGACCTGCCGATTCGGGCGGAATTTTCCGGCGACGAAATCGATTCGCTCCGCCATTTCGATGTCCGCGACCAGCGGACCATCGAGCGTCTGGAGACGGTCGACCTGCTGCCCCGCCGCGAGGTCTCCATCCGGTCGGAGACGCTGGAATCGTACCTGGAGAAGCTTCATCCCAAAGACGCCGACCTGGTGCGGGCGCGGTTCGTCAGCGAACCGGAACTTCCCGGCTTGGAATGGCTGGCTGCCTGCTTCGGCCTCGAACGCGGATCGGTGCTGGACTATCTGGATAGCGACGATGTCGTCATCCTCGACGGCGGCAAGGGGCTGCTCGAAGACATGCGCCGTTTATTCGACGACGGCGCCAGATTCTATCATCGAGCCAAAGAACGGATGGTCTCCCCGCCGCCGGTGGAGAGTTACTATTTTCGTCCCGAAGACCAGCTGGCCCGTATGACCTCGGCCGTCAATCTCGATATCCTCCCCTTTCGCGCCCAATCGACCGGCGGAATCGATTTCGAATGCCGCGACCATCCGGCCCTCAACAGCCGGATGGACTTCCTGAAGGAGGTTGCCGCCGAATACCACGCCAAAGCGTATTATTCGGTCATCACCTGCGACAACGCCGGGCAGGCGATGCGCCTGGGGGAAATCCTGATCGGCCGCGCAATCGACATCCCGGTCGAGGTGTTCCACATCCACGCCGGCTTCGTTTCCGACAATCTCAAGCTGGCCGTGCTGACCGACCATCAAATCTTCAGCCGCCAGTTTCGGCGCATCAAACGGCGCCGCTATAAAGAAGGGGTCGCTCTCATCTCCTACACCAACCTCAATCCCGGGGATGTCGTCGTGCATGCCGACTACGGCCTGGCCCGATACGCCCGCCTGGAGACGATCGTCATCGACGGCCGCACCCGCGACTGCTTGTTGTTGTTTTATCAGGGCGGCGACAAGCTGTATGTCCCCATTGAGGAGTTCAACCGGGTTTCCAAGTACGCCGGCAAGGACGCCACCCCCAAACTCAGCACGCTCGGCACCCCCGCCTGGGAAAAGCTGAAAAAGAAAACCAAGAAGGCCCTGGCCGACATGGCCGAGGAGTTGTTGAAACTGTACGCCGAACGGAAGATGGCGACCGGATTCCAGTTCGGTCCCGACACGGTCTGGCAGCGGCAGATGGAAGCCTCCTTCCCGTATGAGGAAACGCCGGATCAGCTCAAGGCCATCGACGCCATCAAGCGGGATATGGAATCGCCGGTCCCGGCCGACCGGCTGATTTGCGGCGATGTCGGCTACGGCAAGACCGAGGTGGCCGTCCGGGCGGCGTTCAAAGCGGTGGAAAACGGCAAACAGGTGGCGGTCCTGGTCCCGACCACCATCCTGGCCCAGCAGCATTTTAACACTTTCACCGCCCGCCTGCGCGAATTCCCGATGAAAATCGACATGCTGTCGCGGTTCAAGACGCGGGCCGAACAGAAAGAGGTCATTGCCCGGGTCGCCGACGGGCAATTGGACATCGTCATCGGCACGCACCGCCTGCTGTCCAAGGATGTCCATTTCGCCGATTTGGGTCTTTTGGTGGTGGATGAAGAGCAGCATTTCGGCGTCCGGCACAAGGAAAAACTGCGCCAGCTCAAGAAGACCGTGGACACCATCACCCTCACCGCCACGCCGATTCCGCGGACGCTGCAGATGTCGCTGATGGGCGCGCGCGACATGACGTTGATTACAACCTCCCCGCGCGACCGCCTGCCGATCATCACCGAAATCGTCGAATTCAATCCCGAATCGATCGCCGAGGCGATCCTGCGCGAAATCGATCGCGGCGGTCAGGTCTTTTTCGTCCACAACCGGGTGCAATCCATCGAGGCCATGTATCGCTACCTGAAAAAACTCCTGCCGCAGGTGGAATTCGGCATCGCCCACGGACAGATGCATGAAAAGGAACTGGAAGGGGTCATGCTGGCGTTTCTGGCCGGACGGTACCAGGTGCTTCTGTCGACGGCTATCGTCGAATCCGGCCTGGATATCCCTTCGGTCAACACGATTATCATCAACCGCGCCGACCGCTTCGGCCTGGCGCAACTGTACCAGTTACGAGGACGCGTTGGGCGCTCACCTCGACGGGCCTACGCCTACCTGGCCACGCCGCCGTATCGGTTGATGACCGAAGACGCCCGCAAACGCCTGCGGGCGATCGAGGCGCACAGCGATCTCGGCTCGGGGTTCGCTCTGGCCATGCGCGATCTGGAAATCCGAGGCGCGGGGAACATTCTCGGCGCCCAGCAATCCGGATTCATCGATGAGATCGGGTTCGACCTCTATACGAAACTGCTGGAGGAAGCGGTCGCCGAACTGAAGGGGGAAAAGGTCCGGCGCCTGCCGGATACCAAACTGGAAGGGCGGCTCGATCTCTTCCTGCCCGACGCCTATGTCGACGTCAAGCAGCAGAAGGTGGACATCTATCGCCGTTTGGCCGATGCGAGGACGTTGGACGACATTGAAGCGGTGCGCGAGGAAGTCATCGACCGGTTCGGCAAGATGCCGACGGAAGCGACGCAGTTGTTCGATGCCGCCGGTTTGCGGCTGGCGGCGGCGATCACCGGCGCGGAAAAGGTCAAGGTCGATCCGTTGCGGATAACGGTCGAATATCCGGCCACGATGGAATTCAAGCGGCCGCAGATCGAATCGATCCGTCGGGCCATTGAG
>JAAZOE010000184.1 GCA_012797915.1 Candidatus Zixiibacteriota bacterium
CGGCCACGGTCACGAAAAAATCGACCGGGGCGATCCCCAATCCCAGCAGATCAATTCGTTTTGACAACGTCAATTTTCCCCCCGGTCAATTCGGTCAACTGGGTTATGAATGCATCCGTCCGCGATTTGCGGACCTCGATTTCCATCGAGATCGTTTCCCCGAAATCCTGAGCGATAATCCGGTACTGCCCGGCGGCGACCAACCGCATCAGGCGGTCGTAGTAGGTGAAAGGGAGGGTAAAACGGAGATGATCGCAAATCAACCGTTCGACAATCTCAGCCTTGTCCAGCATCTCCGCGGCGGCTTGCCCGTAGGCGCGGGTCAACCCGCCGGTGCCCAGTTTGACCCCGCCGAAATACCGGACCACGATAACCATCGTGTTTTTCAGATTCCGTCCGGTAATCGCCTGATGAATGGGTCGTCCGGCCGTGCCCGACGGCTCGCCGTCGTCGCTGTACTTGAATTCCTCCCGCTCCAGCCCTGCCACCCAGGCATAACAGTGGTGGGTGGCGGCATGCTCTTTTTTCCGCACCTGCGCCAAAATCGCTTCGGCCTCATCACGATCGGCGACCGGATACCCCAGAGCGATGAATCGGGACGCCTTGATTTTAATCTCATGGACACCGGGTCCGGCCAGGGTCAGGTAGCTGTCGCCGATGGGCTCCGTCATGGTTCCCTCAGACCAGGGCTTTCACAATCAGGTCGATATCAGCGGTTGAAACGATCGGAATGGCGCCGTACTGGCAGAGTTTTTCGTAATGCGCGGTCCGTTCGCTGACCATCACGAACAGCAATTTCCCCAGTTCCTGACAGCATTGCGCGGCATCAAGGGTCCCGACAGAGGCTTCCGAAACCTCGCCGACCACGACCGCGTGGGAAAGGCCGACGATCAGCCGGTTGCGTCCCAGCAGCCGCCCGTCGTTCAACGGCGTGTCCGGCAGGTGTTCGCTCAACAGACCACCGGACTTGATGATTGCTTGGGATAATACCTGATTTTCTGCGGGATAAATCTGGTTGAATCCCGATGGCAGAACGGCATAGGTTATTCCGTCCGCTTTCAACGCCCCCATATGTCCGGCGGTGTCGATCCCGCGGGCTAAACCGCCGATGATGGCAATTCCTTTTCCGGCCAGACGGCGGGCGATATCGACAGCATCGGCGATCCCCTCGGCCGAAACCTCCTGCGATCCGATTACCGCTACCCGCTTTTCCGCTTCGGACGGAAGCCGTCCCTGGTGGTACAGCAACAACGGCGGGTCATTGAGTTCATTGAGCATGCCGGGATAGTCGTTATCCAGGCAACTAACCACTTTGGTGTCGGATGCTTCCAGGCTGTCGAGAACGGTCTGGGCTTTTTCAAGGTTGTTGTCGGCGGCGACAATTGCCTCCGAGCGAGCCGGGCCTATGCCCGGAAGTTCCAGAAGTTCTTCCCGTTCGGCCAGGAGGATATTGTCCACGGTGTGGAAGTATTCCATCAACATGGCGAACGTCCGGGGACCGACCTCGCCGGTCATCTTCAGCGCCAACACCCTGGCCGCCGGGGAAAACGGGGTCAAATCGCGCATAGGCCTAATCTACGACTGCCGGACCGCCGGGGCAACTTCAATCGCCGCAGCCCCGGCCGGATGTGATGGCTCCGGCCAGGAAGGGGGAGGCCGCGATTACCCATTGCCGCCGGCGGAGAAATCCGTATATTGACCCCATGCGATATTATGCCGGTTTCTGCATTCTGCTGATCCTCGCGGCCGCCGGTTGCGGCCCCAAGACAATCCAGGAAAAAATAACCAGGGCGCAACAATGGGTCGCAGACGGCAAGTTCGAGAAGGCGGCCGGGGAACTGCCCGAATTGATGCGACAAATGCCGACCGATTCGGTGGTGCTCATGCTGGGGTGTCGGATTTACATGGGCTTGAATCGGCCGGACAGCGTCGTGGCCTATGCCAAGAAATTCACGGCCCTGTATGAGCGGCGGATCGACGGATACCGGATTCTCTACCAGGCCGCCGGGGCGATCGATGATTATAAAACCCAGCTGTTTGCCGTCACGCAAATCGGGTTTCTCGAAAACGACCGCCCCCGGTACTACCCGGAAATCGCCCGGCTCAATTTCGAAATGGGCAGCTATGGTCTGGGGATGGCCGTCTGTGAGGAAATCCTGAAGGCCGACCCCGGCAATACCCAGGCCCGCTTCATGCTGGCCAATGGACTGGCCTCCGTCGGCCAGCTCGACAGCGCCATCGCGATCATGTCCGACCTGGATCGGAAAAATCCCGGCCAGATTGAAATCCTGTCCAACCTCGGTTCTTTCTATGCCACTAAACAGGACTACGCTTCCGCACTTGGGTATTTTCAGAAGGCGACAACGCTTTTCCCCGATTATATGCCGGGGTGGTTCGGTTTGGGGCATGTCCGCTTGAGTCTGGGGGATACGGTCGGTGCCCGCGAGGCCTACCGTCAGGTCTACCAGCGCGATACGACCTTTCTGGGGGTCGACAGCATCCTGCGGTCGCTGGCGCCGTCACGATTTTAAACCGAAACTCCATCCGTCGCCTGCGCCCATAGGGTCACCGGACGATCGCCGGTCCATGCCCTCTCTCCGACAGGCTCTTCCTCTACCGGTCTAATCTTCCGGTTGCATCGTTCGACATCGGCGGAGGTAAGCGGTTTTGGCGAAGAGGGAAGGCCGCGCCCTAAAAAGATGACGGCCCGGCTGAACCACGGCCGGGCCGATCATCACGCCCCCGGAATAAGCCCCCAATTAGGGTCAAGGAGGCCTTTCTTTGCCCTACTCTTCCAGATAAGGGGTCGCGAAGCAGTCTCCGCCCACACACCAGCGACCGGCGAAATATCCGGTCCGTCTGCTGTTGCCCGGCTTGAAATGCCCCTTGAGCACGCCGATCGGCTCCTTGTCGGCGTCATAAATTAACCCGGCGAAATGCCCGGCTGCCTGTTTCCCCTGGCCGCGAAGATACCAGTTCCCCTTGACGAATCCTTCGAATCTGCCGGTTTCGTTGATATACTTGCCGACGAAGTATTGATGGCCGAGAGAGTCGGTTCCCCAGTCCCCTTTGACCGTGCCGATAATCATGCCGTTGTTGGAAATCCAGGTGCCGTAGAAGACGCCCAGGCCGGTGGTATCACGGCCCCAGACGCCGGCCAGAGCCCCATGGCGGTACCCGCCGTCGCAACGGAACGACTGGAACGAGGCGGCGTTGCCGAAACCGACAACCACCATCGTATCCAGTCCGTCCAGCTGATCCAGGGAGAACGTAACCGACAACTGGCTGGATTCAAACGCCACCGTGACGATTTCATCGGTCGGCGACGGCGGGACGATTAACCGCAGGGCGAGGCCATCGGAGCAGACGGTGGTAGTCGAAACCCAGGCCACCGAATTGGGCAGAGAGGATACATTCGAGTCGAGAACCAGGGAGTCCTGCCCCGGTTCGAAGCGGATGATGCGGGTGACCACGACGGCGCCGCGGCTGAGGGTCAACTTGCCCGACCAGTCGGTCGGGGTCGTGACTCCGGTGTCGGCGGCCAGGTTACCCCAAACCATCCGGAAACAATAAATTGCGCTGCTGTCCAAATTTTCCAGGCTATCCAGGGCCGGCAGTTGCACGGCGGGATCGTCGAAAACAACTTCCTCGGCGGCAATCGCCTTGAGGTCGGGATCGCCGAATGCCGGCGCTTCATCGGTGGCGGTATAGGTGCCGAAATCCTCGACAGTTACGTCGGAGGTCGGCGTCGTGGTCGACGAACATCCGGCGATCACGCCCAGAACGGCCGCCAGCGATACCAAGAGTATAAAAATCCTTTTCATGGTGATGCCTTCCTTTGTTTTCACGACTGTTGTCTGCCAGTACTGGTATCAAGCCGTGTGCCGAATG
This sequence comes from Candidatus Zixiibacteriota bacterium, assembly GCA_012797915.1. Classification (GTDB taxonomy): domain Bacteria; phylum Zixibacteria; class MSB-5A5; order GN15; family JAAZOE01; genus JAAZOE01. The sequence goes on from JAAZOE010000184.1 coordinate 3,892, forward strand.
CCCGGATTCAATTTCCACGTTGACCGATAACAAGTTGGCGAATCCGTCCGGCCGTTCGATGGCCGACAACGTACCCTGGCGTACAGTGGCGGCCGGATGGTGAACCAAATCGTTTGGTTGCATGGGCGGAAACGGCCATGGATAATCTTTCGCCTCCGCCGGAACAAATATAGTCGGGCCCGGTTAATTCAGGCAAAGGTCAAAGAAGCGATGGGCGGACTCATCGGGTGCAGATCGTGAATTGGCAACTTGACATCACCCGCCCATTCGTTTTACTTTACGACAGCAGGGACCTATCATCAAAAGGAGACGGTGCAATCATGAACGCCTTTGAATTCGCCATGAAAATGGAGTTGGACGGCAAGAAGTATTATCAGGAACACGAAGCCAAGACGGCCGATCCGGGACTGAAGAAGATTTTTGCGGAGCTGGCCGGGGACGAGCAGAAACATTATGAACTCTTTCAGGCGATGGCCGCCGGCAAAAACCCGGACTACGAAGCGGTGTTGAAAACGAGCATTCTGAAAACGACCCGGAATATCTTTGAAAAACTGAGCGCCTCCAAAAAGGAGTTGGGAAAGTTCCCGGCCGATCTGCGGGCCGCCTGGGCCAAGGCCCTCGACGTCGAAGCCCAATCGGAGAAGTTCTACCGCGAACAGGCCGAGAAAAACGCCTCGCCCGATCAAAAGAAGATCTGGGCCCGGATTGCCGATGAGGAACATAAACACTGGGTGACCATCGACAGCGTAATCGGATTTCTGGACCGTCCGAAACAATGGCTGGAAGACGCCGAGTGGTCCAATCTTGAACCGTACTAAGACGGATTGATGATGTTGCTAAAACCCCGCCCCGGCGGGGTTTTTTTATGCCGTCAATTTGCCTTGAATATCCGGCGACAAAACCGGTACCTTATGGTGCGCCGGGGAAAATCATCCCGGTCGCACAGGAGGGTGACCATGTACAAACATACCCAGCTTCTCGGCTGGCAGATCGCCGTACCGGTCCTTATCGGAATTGCCGTGACCGCCTGGATTGGGATCGCCCGGAAAGAACCGATCAGCCTGTTCGTTTGTCTCGCATTGGTGTTGACCTTGATTCTGTTCAGTTCGCTGACCGTGACGGCCGACCCGCAGACCATCCTGGTCGCCTTCGGCCCCGGACTCATCCGCAAGCGGATCGCTTTGTCGCAGGTCCGGGCCTGCCGCCCGGTGCGCAATAAATGGTACTACGGCTGGGGAGTGCGACTCATCCCCGGCGGTCTGATGTTCAACGTCGCCAATCTGGATGCGGTCGAATTGGATATGGACAACGGTCGTATCTTTCGTATCGGCACCGATGAACCGGAGAAACTCACGGCGGCCATATCCACGAACATCGCGCCATTGTCGTAGGCGGCCACAGATATCCAAATACCGGTTGTGTCCATCCTTGAGGGGTAGTATATTTCTCCATATGGGTTGACCGGAATATTCCCGCCAACCGGGGCTGAGCCACGATGGACATAGACAGATGATCCCGTTCCAGTATGGGGTTTTCGATATTTCTCTTCCGTCCCGCCGGGGCGTGGCCGGGAAAAACGTTCACCCGCTTTACCCAAAAGGTGCCGATACTCTATCTGATTGAACCGTGTCAGGTCAAGGGCCCGTGCCCGCTGAAGAAGTGTCCGGATTATATTGTGCCGTGCCCGAAGGATATCGTCTATCCGATGTACGGGATCGGCCCGACCACTTAGTCTTCTTCACATCACGGGAAATGAAACCCCCAGCGGTCGTCTTCCGCCGGGGGTTTTTTATTGCCGGGAATATGGTAACAATCATGCTCCAATTTTGGATGAAGGGGTACGCGGACGCGCACTCTTTTTGGTCCCATTGCAGGGCCGTGCGCCCGCCTGTCCAACGTGGCGGGCACCCCCTCGTACCCGCAAACGCCCGCCTCACCAATGACACCGTAGGGGCGTGCGGCTGCACGCCCGAATGTATCAACGATCGCAGTAACCGCACTCTCGGCACAAAGACCTGCGACGGCTCGTAGGGGCAGGCCCCCGTGCCTGCCCGGAATTGAAAAGGGCACCCACGGCGGGGTGCCCTTGCGGCATCATTCCAATTTCGCCGTAGGGGCGTGCGGCTGCACGCCCGCGATGATCTATTTCATCAACACCATCTTCCGGGTTTGAAAATATTCCCCGGCGGTGAGGCGGTAGAAATAGATGCCCGAGGCCGCCGGTTGGCCGTCGACGGTTAAACCGTCCCATGTGATGCGTTGATTGCCGGCAGGCAAG
>JAAZOE010000005.1 GCA_012797915.1 Candidatus Zixiibacteriota bacterium
ACGACGGCGACAGCGTCTGGCGGTTATTCCACGACACTATCAAGGGAGGCGATTTCCGCGCCCGCGAAGGTAACGTCTACCGCCTGGCCGAATTGAGCGAAGCCATCATCGACCAATGCGTCGCCCAGGGGGTTCCCTTCGCCCGCGATTATGGCGGCCTGCTGGCCAACCGGTCGTTCGGCGGCGCGCAAGTCTCGCGAACGTTTTACGCCCGCGGCCAGACCGGCCAGCAACTCCTGCTGGGCGCCTACGGCGCCCTCATGCGGCAGGTTGGCGCCGGCAACGTCGAGATCTACCCCCGGCGGGAGATGCTCGATCTGGTCATCGTCGACGGTAAAGCCCGCGGCATCGTTTGCCGCAACGTTATCACCGGCGAGATCGAACCGTACGCCGGCCACGCCGTGTTAGTCTGCACCGGCGGGTATTCCCCGGTTTATTATCTCTCGACCAATGCCGTCAACTGTAACGCCTCGGCCATTTGGCGTTGTTACAAACGCGGAGCCGTCTTCGGCAACCCCTGCTTCACGCAGATTCACCCCACCTGCATTCCGCAGGAAGGGGACCATCAGTCCAAACTGACTTTGATGAGCGAATCCCTGCGCAACGACGGCCGGGTGTGGGTGCCGAAGAAGGTCGGTGAAACGTGCCGCGCCAACGACATTCCGGAGGCGGAACGGGATTATTTCCTGGAGCGGAAATATCCGAGTTTCGGCAATCTGGTGCCGCGCGATATCGCCTCGCGCAACGCCAAAGTGGTCTGCGACGAAGGGCGGGGCGTGGGGACGACCCGGAGGGCCGTGTATCTCGATTTCGCCGAATCGATCTCCCGGTTGGGAAAGAATGTCATCGCCGACCGGTACGGCAACCTGTTCGACATGTACGCCAACCTGACCGGAGAAAACCCCTATGAGACCCCGATGCGGATATATCCGGCGCCCCACTACACGATGGGCGGGTTGTGGGTCGATTACAATCTCATGAGCACCATTCCCGGCCTGCACGTGCTGGGCGAGGCCAATTTCTCCGACCACGGGGCCAATCGACTTGGCGCCAGCGCCCTCATGCAGGGGCTGGCCGATGGCTATTTTGTCATCCCTTATACCCTGGGCGAATACCTGGTCGGTGCCAGTCTTCCGGCCGTATCGACCGACCACGCGGCCTTCAAGGACGCCTGCGACGGCGTCAATAGACAGAGTCAACGGCTCTTGGCCATCAAGGGCACGAAGACCGTCCGCGAGATCCACATGGAATTGGGCCATATCATGATCGAAAAGGTCGGCATGTCGCGATCGGAGGCCGGATTGAAGGAGGCGCTGGTGCAGATTCCCAAGGTCCGGGAGGAATTCTGGCACAACGTCAACGTTCCCGGCTCGGGAGCGGACCTGAACAAGAATCTGGAACAGGCCGGACGGCTGGCCGACTTCCTGGAACTGGGCGAACTGATGGCCCGAGACGCTTTGCAGCGGGAGGAATCGTGCGGTGGGCATTTCCGTGAGGAATATCAGACGCCCGAAGGGGAAGCCCTCCGCGACGACGAGAAATTCACTTTCGTGGCCGTGTGGGAGTATGCCGGCGAAGGTAAGCCGCCGGTCATGCACAAGGAAGAACTTCACTTCGAACGGGTGAAGCCCAGTCAGCGGAGTTATAAGTGAGGGTGCCATGACGGAGAAAAAGAATATTTCGGTCAAGTTGAAAATATGGCGGCAGGACCGCGGGCAAAAGACCGGCCGCATGGTCGACTACGCCATTTCCGGAATCAATCCGGACAGCTCCTTTCTCGAGATGATGGACCTGCTGAACGAACAGCTCATCAAGAAGGGCGAAGAACCGGTCGAGTTCGACAGCGACTGCCGCGAGGGAATTTGCGGAACCTGCGGGCTGGTGATCGACGGCGTGGCCCACAGCAGGCAGAAGGCGATCGCCACCTGTCAGCTGCATATGCGCCGGTACCACGACGGCGAGACGATCGTCGTGGAACCGTTCCGGGCCAAGGCCTTCCCGATCATCAAGGACCTGGTCGTCGACCGCAGCGCCCTGGACAGGATCATAAGCAGGGGGGGGTATATCTCGGCCAACGCCGGGTCGGCGCCGGATGCTAATGCCATACTCATTTCCAAGGAAAAGGCGGATCTGGCCATGGATGCCGCCGCCTGCATCGGCTGCGGCGCCTGCGTCGCCGCTTGCCCCAACGCCTCGGCCACCTTGTTCACCAGTGCCAAGATTTCGCAGTTCGCGCTGTTACCGCAGGGGTCGCCGGAACGCCATCGGCGGGTAATCCAGATGATTGAGGAGATGGACCGGCAACGTTTCGGCGGCTGTTCCAATCACGGCGAATGTGAGGCGGTCTGCCCCAAGGAGATTTCGATTTCCAACATCGCCCGCATGCGGCGGGAATACTACAAAGCGGTCGTCATGGATCGCGGCCAGGCCGGCGCGGCGTCGAGTTCGGCCGGG
>JAAZOE010000185.1 GCA_012797915.1 Candidatus Zixiibacteriota bacterium
GAATCGGACACGATATGGGCGTCGATGAATCCCCGCTTGGTGCCGTAGGCGACGATCTTGTCCTTGTCCTCGTCGAATTTTTCCTTCTTGAAATCCGACGAGCGCAGAAAGCCCTTCTTCCGGTTGGACATCTGCTTGACCAGTTTGCCGGGATTCAAGTGCACCGCCCCGGTCAACTCCACCTTCTCCACCTTGACCTTGTCGTATTCCCTGATGGTGAAGGTCAGTTCGGCGTCGCTGGAATCGGCATTGTAGGTCATCTCCGGCCGGGCTTCCGCCAGATAGTACCCCTTCTCCATGTATCCGGATTCGATCTGCCCCTTGGCCTTCATCATCAGGTTGTCGCTGATATACCCGCCGGGGGTGATATGAATCAGATTCTTGAGGTCCTTCTCCGACAGCTTCTTGTTGCCCTTGAACCGCAGCGCCGATAACTTGGGGTATTCCGCCACCTGAATGGTGACGACGACCCCGCCGGATACCGACTCCAGGTCGATGGCCACGTCCCGGAAAATTCCCTTGGCATAGAGATTCTTGACCGCATCCTGCAGTTCCGTCCCGGTCAGCTCCGTCCCCAGAGTCAGCGCCGCCGTGTTGCGGATCATCTGCTCCGTGGCCCGGGTGTTGCCGGCCACGCGGATATCGACGATGCGGTACGATTGCGCCCGGACCAGGCCGGGCAAAAGCAGAACGACTGCCGCCCATACCGCGACGGGCAGCAGTCGCGAAATCAGCACATCCCTGCTTGCTCTACTGTTCATCCGACACCAGTGTTACCGGGGCGCATTGATCCGGGTGATCTTCAACTCCGTATAGGCCTGCCGATGACCGATCGTCCGCCGGGATTTCGTGCGGCGCTTGTACCGGAAGGTCATGACCTTGTCCGCCTTGTCCTGCGCCACCAGTTCCGCCTCCACCGAGGCCCGCTCGATATACGGCCGACCCACTTCCGCTTTGTCGCCGTCGGAAATGAGCAGCACCTTGTCCAACGTCACCTTGTCGCCGGATGCGCCGTCGATTTTCTGAATCCTGATCAGGCTGCCTTCTTCCACTGTAAACTGCGCGCCGCCAGTCTCCACTACTGCGTACATAACCGTAATTCCTCCAAAGGGTTCGAACGATAGAACAACCCTCAAAGGTAATCATCCCGAACCATAAGTCAAGCGAAATCTAAGCCTTTTCAACGTCTCCCGCGACCGCTCATTTCTTTTGTCCCCTCTTATACCTGCTTATCCCATAAGAAGTTCATAAAAACAACCGCCACCCGGCTATTCGCCTTCCTTCCCGGAAAAGCTTTCTTCCGCCGGCGAAACCCAAGCATGTGATTGGCTTTTCCCTGCCATTGGGTATTATTCTCAGTTCCGCAGGGTCCTAGTTCCAGCGAAGCTGGAATGAAGACCATGCGGGTGGATTTCGTTCCCCTCTCCTGAAAACCCAAGAATGTGATTGGCTTTTCCCCGCCATTGCGTATTATAAAAAACTATGGACCAGTTCAAACTCGTCGCCAATTTCGAACCCAAAGGGGACCAGCCGGAGGCTATCGACGCCCTCATCGCCGGCCTGAACCAAGGCCAGAAATTCCAGACCCTCCTGGGCGTTACCGGCTCGGGCAAAACCTTCACCATGGCCAATGTGATCGCCCGCTGCAACCGCCCGACCCTGATCCTGTCCCACAACAAGACCCTGGCCGCCCAGCTCTATGGCGAAATGCGGTCGTTTTTCCCGACCAACGCCGTCGAGTTCTTCATCAGCTACTATGACTATTACCAGCCCGAGGCCTATCTTCCGACGACCGACACCTATATCGAAAAAGACACCCAGATGAACGAGGACATCGACCGCCTGCGCCTGCGGGCCACCTCAGCCCTGATGGAACGACGCGACGTCGTCATCATTTCCTCGGTCTCCTGCATCTATGGCCTCGGCTCCCCCAAGGACTACAAGGAACAGCTCCTGTTTCTCGAGGTCGGCGCCGAAATCGACCGCGACCGGATTATCCGCTCCCTCATCAACATCCATTACAACCGGAACGATGTCGATTTCTCGCGCGGCAACTTCCGTGTCAGGGGAGACACCCTCGAACTGATTCCCGCCTACCGCGAGGATGGTCTCCGGATCGAACTGTTCGGCGACCAGATCGAACGGATCACCTCTTTCCAGCCGCTGACCGGCGAGATTATCGAGGAAAAACAGCGGGTTGCCATCTACCCCGCCAAGCATTTCGTCACCACCCCGCTTATGCTCGACCAGGCCGTCCGCTCGATCGAACTGGAACTGGCCGAACGGCTGGAACAATTCCGCTCGACCGGCAAGCTCCTCGAGGCCCAGCGGCTCGAATCGCGCACCCGGTACGACCTCGAAATGATGCACGAAATCGGCTACTGCAGCGGCATCGAAAACTACAGCCGCCACCTGACCGGCCGCAAACAAGGGGAGAGGCCGTTCACCCTGCTCGATTTCTTCCCCGCTGACTTTTTCACCTTCATCGATGAATCCCACCAGTCCGTCCCGCAGGTGCGGGGGATGTTCGCCGGCGACCGCTCGCGCAAGGAAGTCCTCGTCGAACACGGTTTCCGGCTCCCCTCGGCGCTGGACAACCGCCCGCTGTTCTTCGATGAATTCCAGTCCCTGCTCAAGCAGGTCATCTTCGTCTCGGCCACCCCGGCC
>JAAZOE010000186.1 GCA_012797915.1 Candidatus Zixiibacteriota bacterium
CCCTGCGCCTGCAGGATGAAGATAGCGGCGGCGCCGATAAAAAGGGCCGTGCCGTTGAAGTAGATGGCCGCTGCGGGAGGGAGAACCAGGGCCGAGGCCCGTTTGTCGATATCGTTCTTCGATTCGACACATTCCATCGTCACCGGCAAGGTGGCGGCGGATGAGGCCGAGGCCAGTCCGGTCAAGAGGGCCGAGGACATCCCGCCGGCATATTCCACCGGGTTCTTGCCGCCGAGGAATTTCAGGATCAGCGGCAGGACGACGATCGCCTGAAGACCCAGGCCGATGAGGACCACCATGGCAAAACCGCCCACGGCGCCCAGTTCGGACCAGAAGCGATCCAGACCGCCGGCCGCGGCGATTTGGCCGGCGACAAGCCCGAAGACGCCCAGTGGAGCAAACCACATGATCAGGTGAAGCATCTTCATGAGGGCTTCGGTTAGGGATTCGATAACCGTGACCACCGGTTTTCCTTTGGGCCCGATCAGGGTCAGGACGCTGCCGAAGAGGAACGCGAAAAGGGCGATCGGCAGCAGGCGAAATTCGGATATTGCCGCGAAAATGTTGGGGGGACATTGAGCAACCAACCAGTCGAGGAAGGAGTAGGAGATTACCTGCGGTCCAGGCATGCCGGCTTTCCCAGCACCGATTCCCGGCTGCAAAAGATTGGCCAGGGCCATGCCGATGAGGACAGCCAAGGCGGCGGTGGCCAGAAAATAAGCCAGGGTTTTGAGACCGATGCGGCCCAGTTTGCCAAGGGCTCCGAGGTTGGTGATACCCATGACAATGGCACACAAGACCAAGGGGACCGCAATCAGTTTCAGCGCATTCAGAAATATATCTCCCAAAAACTTAACCGGGAGCACTCCATTTCCGAACAGGACGGGGACGGCGATGCCGAGAATCAGACCAATCACAATGGCGACAATCAGGTAGTTTCCCGTTCGATCGTACATAGTATCAGAACCATCCTAGTATTATGAAGTTGAGCTCAAAACATAGGCAATCCCAATATACATAGCAAGCCCTTTTTGCCGGCGGTCGGCCACGGACGGCGGTGATGGCCTCAAAAAGCCGATCAACGGGGAAAGACGCTCATAAGTTCTTACGGCCAAAGATGTAAGGCGAGTTTTCCGGCCGCCCTATACACAATCCCGGTTTAAGGCCGACCGGACGGCAATTGAATGGTGAGGGATGGGGGGGCGGCCCCATAGCTGGCTGGAAAAACCCTATAACTTTTGGGCGGTTTTTGACGGTTCGGGCTGGAATCAGCCGGGACGATAGGAAAGCGAGCATTTCTTCCAGGACGGGGCTCGGGACCGACCATGGATCATAAGCGGATGCCTGATAATGAATTACGGCTATTGAGGCATCTCGGGGCTTGGCCGGAAGCGGCAATCGGCCCGGCCGAAATAAACGCCTTTTGGTTTGGCATACATCTTGAAACCACCCTTCATGGAATTTTATGGAAAGGCCATCGACATGAAACGGCGCATACGCAATGAAGAAGGATTTACGTTGCTGGAGGTGATGACCTCCATGCTGATCATGGTCTTCTCGCTGTTGATGTTACTGCATATGGCCATGATCGCGCTTGACGGCAACCGCTGGTCGTCGAAGACCACGTCCTGCGCCCAAGTCATGCAACAGAAGCTCGAGGAACTGCGCAACGTGACCGAGCCGGAATCCGGCCAGGACTCGATCGGCGAATTTTCCCGGTCATGGACGGTGACGACGGTGGGAACGCATCTGCGGCAGGTCGAGATCACCACGACGTGGGTCTCCCCCGATTCGCTGGCGCAATCCAATACCATCACCACCCTGATCAAGACCAACGCCATCTAGGAGGCGCCCATGAAATCGATATTAAAATCCTCCGGGGGCATGACCCTGGTCGAAGTCCTGATCGCCCTCCTGATGACCGGCATCCTGACGGCGGCCATGTTCCGGGTGTATGTCAATCAACATCATGCCTGGATGATCCAGGATCGGGTGATCGAAATGCAGCAGAACGCCCGGGCGGCGGCGGACGAACTGGCCCGTCAGCTGCGGATGGCCGGGTACGAGCTGCCCAACAACCTGCCGCCGATCGTGGCCTTCGACACCAATCCGGACACGATCTACATTCATTATCAGTCGGCGGGGTGCAGCGCGCCGATCGACAAGACCATGCCGCAACCCTCCAGCGAATTGGACTGCACCGGACCGACGGCGGACGTAAGCTGTTTCTATGTGGGGCAGGAGGCATACATCTTCGACCCCAACCTGGAAGCAGGCGAATTTTTCCCCATTTCGCACGTCCAGGTGACGCCGGGCAAGATTCAGCACAACACCCAGAAATTGTCGAAATGCTACCCCAAGGGGTCGATCATTCTGGCGCTGGACCGGATCAAGTACTACGTCGACCAGTCGGACACGCTGCATCCGAAGCTGATGGTCCAGCTGGGCTCGTTCGATCCACAGGTCTATGCCGAAGATATCGTGGATTTGCAGTTTGATTATGTGATGAAAAACGGCGACACCGTCGACGTGCCCGGCATCGCCAAGGACGTCCGAGCCATCGGCATCACGGTCCAGTCGCGGACGCCGCAGAAGGACGTCGAGTTCACGGCGACGCCGTATCGGTATGAAACCTATCAGTCCCGGGTCTATCTCCGCAACATGGGGACCTGATTGAGAGGACGGTATGTATACGATGCTACGCAATAACCGGGGTATCGCGCTGTTTGTCGCCTTGATGCTGACCCTGATGCTGTCGATCATCGGTCTGGGCATTATCAAGTCGTCCAACGATGAGGTCGCCATCGCCGGCAACGAGCTGAACGAGATGAAGTGTTTCTACGCGGCCGAGGCCGGGCTGGACAAGGTGACCTCGCTGATTCAATCGCAGTACGACACCAACGAGCTGCCGCCGACGATCTCCCCGGCGGAGACGACCAGCATCGGCGGCATTTCCCTGTCGTACAGCACCAATCCCCAAGCGACAACAACCAGGACCTTGACCAAGGGAACGCTGGCGGGGATGAACGCCTTCGTGCGGCCGTACCAGATTCTGTCCACGGCGTACGACAGCAGCCACAACACGACCGTGGCGCTGGAGGAGTATTTTGAGGTGGCCAGTGTGCCGATTTTCCAGTTCGCCATTTTTTACGACAACGACCTGGAAATCGCCCCCGGCGCCAACATGGTCGTATCGGGACGGGTTCATTCCAACGGCAATCTCTACCTCCAGAGCGAGTCCGGCGTCAGCCTCAGTTTCGATTCGTATATCACCGCCTACGGCGACATTCTGCACGGCCGCAAGCCGGGATCGGGCATGAGTGTCGCCAACGGCGACGTTCTCATAAAGGATATCGGCGGCACCTATCAAAGCATGAAGCAGGGAACCGGCTGGCTGGATGCGGCCGACTCCTATTGGTACGACACGGCGGCGGCCCGCTGGGGCGGCCGAGTCCAGGACGCGGCTTTCGGCCAGGAGCGGTTGACCCTGCCGCTGGAAAATCCCGACGATCCGCATACGCTGATTGACCGATATGACGACGGCAGCGGAACCTATAACAGCAGTTCCATGGAACTGGAAGCGGATCTGAAAATAGTGGACGGCGTGGCCTTGTACAAGAGCGGCGGCAGCTGGATTGATGTCACCTCGGCGCTGACCACCTGCGGCGCTCTAAAAACGACCACGTTCTATGACATACGGGAGACGCAAAACGCCACCGTCTACGACATTGATGTCGCCAAACTGAGTACCTCGGGATATTTCCCGCCGAACGGCATCATGTACACCGCCGACGACGGCAGCGGACTGCGGGGGACTCGGCTGTACAACGCCACTTCGATCGGGGCTCCTTTCACGCTGGCCTCGGAAAACCCGGTGTACACGAAGGGGAATATCAATACGACCAGCAAACAGCCGATGGCGATTATCGCCGATGCGCTGACCATCCTGTCGGGAAACTGGAACGACGGCACCTATTACACGACGAACACGGACAAGACCAAACGGGTGCCGACGAGCACCAGCGCCAATTTCTCATATATCACCGGGAACAAGAACAGCGCCGGCAGCGTCTACAGCGGCGGGCTGGAAAACCTGCCCCGCTTTCTCGAACACTGGACAGGCAAGACGCTGACCTACCGGGGTTCGATGATCAACATGTGGCTGTCGGAAAAAACCACCGGTATCTGGTCGGGGACGTATTACTCGCCCCCGCAGCGTGATTGGCAGTTCGATACGGATTTGCTCGATCTGACCAAGCTCCCTCCCGGAACGCCGACGGTGCGGGCATTCATTCGGTGGGGCTGGAAACAGGTCAACGTCGGGTACACGGTGGCGACGATGACCGCGGAATAGACGTCAATTTCTCGGCAGTGAGTATCCCGGCAACGGCCGGCGGGACCGAGGTCCCGCCGGCCGCATTTGTTTGCGCCGGCCGCATTCGACAAAATCTTGATAATCGTCCCCGTCCTGCCTATCTTCGCTTTATGTGGCGAGATTTCCTGAAAATCCCCAATCTGATCACGCTGGGACGCCTGTTGTTTTTGATACCGGCCGCCTATTTTTTGGCCCACCCCGGGCCGGCCAATCGAATCTGGACCCTGATTTGGCTGGGACTGGCCGTCGGCAGCGACTACTTTGACGGTTATTTCGCCCGCCGGCTTAATCAGATTACCCCGCTGGGATTGATTCTGGATCCGCTTTCCGATAAAATCATGGCCGCGACCCTGGTGCTGCTCTTGATTCCCTACCGGAATTTTCCGGTCTGGCTGGCGGCGGTGATTGCCGGCCGCGACCTCCTCATCGCGTCCGGAGGGCTTCTAATCAGGCGCCGGTTGGGATATACGCTGCCATCAAACCTGGCCGGCAAATACTGCTTCGCCTCCACGGCCTTCCTGTTAATCGCGTACATCGCCGAATTCCCATTCGGCATCCGGTTGTTCACGATCACGACCCTGGTCCTGATTCCCTGGTCGCTGGCCGTCTACGCCCGCGCTTTCGTTTTGATCGTGCGGGGGATCCCGTATGCGCCGGTCGGCGATACCCCGCTGTTCCGGACCATTCGG